>NZ_LSBQ01000001.1:0-262262 GCF_001577655.1 Idiomarina sp. T82-3
GTGCATCGTCGCGCAAAATGCGCGACCTACTGCGATGCGTACGACCCGATACTTTCATCAGGTGGGCTTGTGCATCGTCGCGCAAAATGCGCGACCTACCGCGAGGAGATGTATTTTAGGAGGGCTTTGAGGGCGGCGGGTTTGACTGGTTTGGGCATGAAGTGCAGGCCGGCTTGGCGCGCGTTGCGCTTCACGTGGTCATCGCGCATGGCGGTGACCAGTGCACCGGGTAAGTCACGCTGCCAAATGGTACGGAGCGCGCTCGCCAGCTGAATGCCGTCGTCACCGCCGAGTTGGTAATCAAGCAACAGACCGTCTAACGGCTCGTTGGCCTCTGCATAGGCAATAGCATCTGCGTAAGAGCGACAGGTTACCGCGCGACAGTTCCACTTTTCTAGCAGTGCGCTAACAGCACTGAGGTTATCCTTATCGTCGTCGACCACAAGCAGGCTCAATTCCGCTGTCGGTGTTTGGTCCGTTTGTTCGGTGCGTTTGGCGACCACTTGTGCGTGATGACCTAAGGGTATCGTCACCGAGAAACACGAGCCTTTACCCTCAACCGAGCGGATTTGCGGTTCGCAGCCGAGCTGCTCACTCATTCTTTGCGCAACACTCAAGCCCAAGCCAACACCATCCACCGTTTGGTTCTGAATCCGATAAAAAGCGTCGAAGATTTTGTTCTGCTGCTGAGCAGCGATGCCCGGCCCGGTATCCCACACCGCGATTTGTAAGTAGTCACCCCGCTTACGTACACCGAGTAACACTTTACCCTTAGGCGTATATTTAATGGCATTCGACAAAAAATTCTGCACAATACGGCGCAAATAAGTTGGATCGGTATACACCGGGCGATCCACATAAAACGCCCGGAACTCAAGTTGTCGCTGCTCCGCCAGGACGTGATACTCTTCAATCAACGGTTTTAAAACACTGCTTAACATCACATGTTTAAACTGTGGCTTAAGCGCTCCTTGGTCCATTTTTGCAATCGAGAGCAGTGTCGATAACAAGTGTTCAGTAGACCCCAACGCCGTATCTAACTTACCCAACAAGCCTTGATTGCGTTCTGATAGCTCATCCTCATTCACCGCCGATAGATACAGTCGTGCCGCGTTGAGTGGCTGCAAGATATCGTGACTAGCTAGTGCTAAAAACCGCGTTTTTGATGCGTTTGCCGCCTCAGCTTCTGCTTTTGCCTTTTTCAGTTCTTTCTCAACTTCACGGCGTCGATCAATTTCAGCGGTGAGCTCTTGGTTGATTTCGCGGATCTCTTGCGTCCGCGTATCGACGCGTTGCTCAAGGTCGATATTGGCATCCTCGAGCGCTTGCTGAGTTTCTACGTGCTCGGTAATATCGGTAAAACTGGTTACGAATCCACCACTTGGTAACGGATTACCTACCATTTCAATCACGCGACCGTCGGCGCGGCGACGAATAAACCGGTGCGCAGAACCCATTTGCATGTAGCGTAAGCGTTTACTCACTAACTCTTCGACTTCACCGGGACCACACTCGCCTCGCTCGGCGTTATAACGGATTAGTGTCGCTATCGGCTGACCCGGTCTCACCATACCTTCTGGATAGTCGAATAGGTCGGTATAGCGTTTATTCCACGCGACCAGGCGCAACTCCGAATCAACAACACTGATGCCCTGCGCTAAGTTCTCTAGCGAACTAAACAGAATCGACTGCTGGGTTTGTAACGCTTGGGTGGTGTCATCAAAGAAGTGAACCACTTCCTCAAGGTTGAGTTGCCTATCGCGCAATGCCGCCTCGACTAAAGAGCGCGCCGTCGCAGACCCTAAAACACCCGCAATCGCACGTTCGACGTAATTAATTAAGTTCTGGTCGGCAACGGCTTCAGCACGCAAGGACACCGATTCGTTGGGTGCTTGGTAGTACCGCATCAGTTGTTGCGCGCGCTCCGCCCCTAAAAAAGTCTTCAGCAGCAGCAACATATCCGCGTTAGTCGCTGACCGGTTTTTATGCAGCGGACTATCGGGTAAAGATGCACGTGGTTTTACGAATGCAGTCGCTTGAATGCGATCGACTAATCGTGGCCGCGACAGCAACGAGAAGGCAATATAGGCAAAGCTGTTCATCAACAGCGAAATTACCGTGCCACGGGTGATGATCTCAACGTCGGAGAGCAACGCATCGCTGTAGAGTGGTATCAATACACTCACTATCCAGCCAATTGAGCCGGCAGCGAGCCCCGCATAGACACCTCGGGCATGACCACGCCGCCAATACAGTGCCCCAATGAGCGTGGGCAACAGCTGTAAAACTAGAGAGAAGGCAAGTAAACCAATACTGACTAAATTAGTGCGTGCCGCCCAAAAGTAATAACAAAGAAACGCCAATGCCATGGTGACGCCAATCGCCACACGACGAAAAAGAAGCAAACTACGGTCATACTCGCGGCGCCGCTCACGCAGTGGCAAACGCGACTCACGCTGCAACAAGATCGGCATGATCACGTCGTTGGTAATCATGGTGCTCAGTGTCACCGATGCAATAATCACCATCGCAGTGGCCGCAGAGATGCCGCCAATAAAGATAATCAGCGAGAGCCAAAGCTGGTCTTTTAACAGTGGAAGTTGCAACGCAAACGTGGAGCCATCTTGATAGTTGGGCAACAACAAACTGCCCGCCAAAGCGATCGGCACAATGGCCAACGCTGTCAGCGCTAAGTAAACAGGAAAGCCCCACCGTGCAGTACCCAAATGTTTGATATCAACATTGTCGACCACAGCAACGTGGAATTGGCGCGGTAAGCAGAGTATCGCGCCAGCGGCCATAAAGGTTTGTACGATAAATTCAAAAGAGCCAAAACTCGCCAGACTCCAATGTGGATTCACGCTCGCCGAAAATGTTTGAGTCCAATCGAAACTAGGCTGTTCGCTCAGTAAATGCCAGGCAAAAATACCCGCGGCTGTGAGCGCAGTGAGCTTTATCATCGACTCAACCGCAATCGCTAACATCATACCACTGCGGTACTCTGTCACCTCGACATGACGGGTACCAAATAGCATAGCAAATAGCGCCATCAAGGCAGCTGCGCCAAGCTCTTTTAGAGAAAACTCACTGGTGATCGAATCACTTTCGGTTAGCACCGCAAAGCTCAAGCCAACCGCTTTTAACTGCAGCGCAATGTAAGGCACAATCGCAAGCGCTGCAATGCAGGTCACCACCACGGCTAACCGCCGCTTCTTGCCATAACGTGACGAGATAAAGTCGGCAATCGAGGTAATATTCTGCTGCTTACTCACCGACACGAGCTTTTTCAGCACTCGGATACCAAAGGTAAACAGCAAAATCGGACCGAGCAGAATAGGAAAGAATGCCCAACCATCAACAGCCGCATTACCCACCGCGCCGTAATAGGTCCAACTGGTGCAGTAAATCGCAAGCGACATGGCATAAACAAACGGGCGATGACTCAGTTTGTTCGCCCATGAGTTCGTTTTATCACCCCAACTCGCAATGGCGAAAAGAAACACAACATAAAGTAGTGAGGCCAGTACGAGTATCCAAGTCATGGGTGAATCCTCAGTAATTGCATCGTGATTTTCTTGCGCATCGTGCGCAGTCTACAATTGCAAACGTTCAGCCACTAGGACAGCTTGCGTACGGCTATAAACCCCAAGCTTACGGAAGATGGCGGTGATATGCGCTTTAACAGTCGCTTCAGTGATGTTGAGCTGATACGCAATTTGTTTATTGAGTAGTCCCTCGTGTAGAAAGTGCAGCACGCGATATTGTTGAGGTGTTAATTCTGAAACTTTACGCGCCAGCTCTTGATCCTCGTTTGAAATACCATCGAGTCGGTCACGGTTGTCCTTTGGGACCCAAGTATCGCCATCCAGTATGGTGCTAATGGCTTCGGCTATTTGCGCTGAAGGAAGTGATTTGGGGATAAATCCCAGGGCGCCAAAACCGATGCATTTAGCCACGATGGATGCATCTTCAGAACCCGAGATAATGGCAACGGGAAGCATTGGATAATCTTCCCGCACCCGAATAAGACCATACAGGTCGCCGCTACCCGGCATGTGTAAGTCCAACAGCAGAAGATCCACGTCATCGTCTTCATTAAGCGCGGCGAGTGTCGAGTCTAAATCCTCGGCTTCACGCAGCGTCAATTCTTCGAAATGGTTCGCGAGCGCGCGTTGAAGCGCCTCGCGAAACAGCGGGTGGTCATCTGCTATTAGAAATTTTGCCATGAGCGCTTTAGGTTATTGATTCTTACGATGTTCTATCAAAGAATCTACCACACTTGGATCGGCAAGCGTAGAGGTATCACCTAAATTATCAAACTCATTAGCTGCGATCTTGCGCAAGATACGACGCATGATTTTTCCTGACCGTGTTTTAGGTAAACCTTTCGTCCAATGCAAGATATCCGGCGTCGCAATCGGGCTTAACTCTGAACGTACCCAGTTGCGTACCTCTTTGGTCAGTTCATCGGTCACCTCAACACCATCGACCGGCGTAATATAAACGTAAATGCCCTGCCCTTTGATATCGTGCGGGAAGCCTACGACAGCCGCTTCCGCGACCGCACTGTGTGCAACCAACGCGCTCTCAATTTCAGCAGTACCTAAGCGGTGACCTGAAACGTTCAAGACATCATCGACGCGCCCGGTAATCCAGTAATAGCCATCGGCATCGCGTTTGGCACCATCACCGGTAAAGTAGACATTTTTGTAGGTCGAGAAATAGGTCTGCTCAAAGCGTTCGTGATCGCCCCACAGCGTACGCATTTGGCCCGGCCATGAGTCCTCAATGATCAAGCCACCTTCAGCCTCGCCTTCTTGTTTGTTACCTTCGCCGTCGACCAGCGCCGGTTTGACACCAAAGAAAGGTCGCGTCGCTGAGCCTGGCTTTAAATCGGTCGCGCCTGGCAACGGCGTAATCATGATGCCGCCGGTCTCAGTCTGCCACCACGTATCCATAATCGGACACTGACCGTTACCAATGCGTTTGTGATACCACTCCCATGCTTCTGGGTTGATCGGCTCACCCACACTGCCCAGTACACGGAGTGATTCACGTGTTGAGGTTTTCGCAGCTTCATCGCCTTTTGCCATCAGCGCACGAATCGCCGTTGGCGCTGTATAAAGAATCGATACTTGATGTTTATCGACGATCTCTCCAATACGACCGACACCCGGATACGTCGGTACGCCTTCAAACATTAATGAGGTTGCGCCGTTCGCAAAGGGCCCATAAACAATGTACGAGTGACCCGTAATCCAGCCCACATCCGCCGCACACCAATAAATATCGTCGTCGTGACAATCAAAGACGTATTCATGGGTCATGGAAGCCCACACCATGTAGCCACCGGTGGTGTGCACCACGCCTTTCGGCTTACCCGTAGAGCCTGATGTATAAAGAATAAACAGTGGGTCTTCTGCATCCATGACTTCCGGCTGACATTCTTCGCTGACGTCGGCAATGAGCTCATGCCACCATACATCGCGACCCTCAGTCCAATTCACAACGCCTTCGGTGACTTGGCTAACGACAACATGCTCCAGAGTCGGGCAGGCGTCGTCTTCGAGCGCTGCGTCAACGTTCTTCTTAAGGCCAATGGTGCTACCACCGCGACGTCCCTCATCGGCGGTGATAATCACCTTAGCACCACAGTCGTTGATACGATCAGCAATAGCATTCGGAGAAAAGCCACCGAAAATGACCGAATGCACCGCACCGATACGCGCACACGCTAGCATGGCATAAGCCGCCTCAGGCACCATCGGCATGTAAATCGCCACACGGTCACCTTTGCCAACGCCCAGCTTCTTCAGTCCATTGGCGAAGCGGGAAACTTCTTTATGCATCTCGCGATACGTAATGTGTTTATCGACACTCGGGTCGTCGCCCTCCCAAATGATGGCTGTTTTATCGGCCTTATCGGCAAGATGGCGGTCAATACAGTTATAACAGGCGTTAAGCGTACCGTCTTGATACCACTTAATATTGATGTTACCCGGACTAAAAGAGGTATTTTTGACCTTGGTGTATGGAGTAAACCACGTGATTCGTTTACCCTGTTCTCGCCAGAAACCCTCTGGGTCATTAATCGACGCTTGATACATTTCCAAATAATCGTCGTTTGTAATTTTCGCGGTGTTTTTTATGTTTTCTGGAACTTTGTACAGTTGCGACATTACCTCTTCCTCCTTTATTCGCAAGATGGTAACTGTTGTACGTACTACACTTTATTAACACTATTAGACCATAGTCTAGATTGCTAAAAACTGACCAATTACCGAGAATTACTGACGTGAATAATACAATAACGACGGCTTTCACACGGGAGAACACCATGGCAAAAGCACGCTCTACACAATCTATTGCATTATCTGCAGCTATTGCAGCGGCGCTTGGCACCGCATCAATCAGCGCACAAGCAGCAGACACTGACGTATCTTTTGGTGGATACGTAAAACTCGACTTAATGGTTTCTGACTACACCGATGGTCAAGCGCCAGCCAGTGGCAGCATTGCGCGCCAACAATATATTCCAAGCCTGACGCCAGTAGGCGGTAATGGCGACGATATGGTCACTGATTTCAGTGCACGTGAGTCACGTTTTTTCCTCAGCACAAAAACGAAACTCGATAACGGTGAAGTACTGACCGGCCATGTTGAAATGGATTTCCAATTGACCCCAGACGGCGATCAACGTATCTCGAACTCGTATAATCCGCGCTTGCGTCACGCGTTCATCAAATACAAAAATTGGACCTTTGGTCAAACCTGGTCAAACTTCCAAGATCTGAACATTTTGGGTGAGTCAGTTGACTTCATCGGGGTAACGGACGGTATCGTTTTTAACCGTCAAGCGCAGATCCGCTATACCTCTGGCGGCTTCAGCGTATCGATTGAAAATCCAGAAACCACAGTCACTGATACCATTGCGAATGGTAATGGACGTATCGTTTCGAGCGACGGCTTTATGCCGGATGTGACCTTAAAATACTCAGGCAAGAGCGATAACCTCACTTGGCAGGCATCAACGCTCTTACGTCAGCTGACCTATGACGTCAACGGTGATGGCGACGACGAAACTGAATTTGGTTACGGCGTGAGTTTAGGCGCGAAATATAGCTTTGGTATGGACGACATTCGCGCATCAATCACAACCGGGTCAGGTTTAGGTCGTTACCTTGCGCTGAACCAATGGAATGGTGCTGTGATTAATGGCAACGGCGATTTAGAAGCGATCGATTCAACTGGTATTTCGTTTGCTTACCGTCATTTTTGGACCGACAAAATTCGCTCGAACGTGATTTACTCACGTGGCTGGGCCGATAACCCCGAGGCATGGGTTGGTGGTAGTTCGACCAAGTACTCTCAACGGTTAGCTTTTAACGTCATGTATAGTGCCGCTTCGAATCTGACGTTTGGTGCAGAAATTTCAAAAGCACAGCGTGAAACAGAAGCCGGTTTTGACGGTGATCTTAACCGCTTACAGTTCATGGCAAAATACGCATTTTAAGCGTGGATTTATGACTAAGCCGCACTCATTCAGTGCTGCTTTTTTGTGCCTGCACGGCAGCGACTTGATGCACATGACGACATGCTTTAATCAGCTGCGCTCTGCACGCGTATAAGGTTTTTCTCGCCTCATGCATCGAGCTATCACTCAGCCAACTATCAAACTGTCGCGTAGCGGTTTGAATCAAACGCAACGCATGCTCAAAGTCATCTAAATGTATATATGCACCACAGCCGAGCATGACTGCTGTGGCATAGTGCTGTTGAGCGTTACTCGCAAACCAAAGCACATGGGATAACTCAAGTGCGGTGGCTTGCGCATCGTTAAGCACCGTGCATGCGTCTTGCCACTGGGCACGTTTTAAATACCCCGAGCCTTGACGCAATTGTTGATACAATAATTCTTGCTGTCGGAACACGTTCATAGCTACTCCCTCTCAACGGATGACACCATTTAAATACGAACGTTTCTCATTTGCAAGTATATATCAAGGTTATTTACAAAAAAACCGCGCATACCCACTAGGATACACGCGGTCACAAAACCGGTATTTACCGAGTATCTATTTGACGATATCGATTAAGGCTTTTGCGATATCTGTATTGTTCATGTAGCCACGGAACGCCTCACTATGAGGACCGCGAGCAAATACTGGCACATCAACGCCGGTATGACCGCTCGTTGTCCAGCCGGTCCCTGTTATGTCGCCGGTAATGTAGACCAAGGCGTCATGCAATGCATCCTTGCGATCTTTCTCATCTTCGTCGGCAGCTGACATCAACTCATCAATGTACTCTTCACTCATATCGTAGTTCACTTTGTCTGCTACGTAACCGGCCCACTTCTCAGTATCCAGTTTAAGCAGATCAGAAACCATTGAGCTAATCGATGACTCGATGTTCATTACTCGGTCGGAATACCAGGCATAATCACCGTCACGGCCCAATGTTAGTCCACCGGTGGAGTGATCAGCCGTCATCACCACTAACGTATTTGGGTGCTTCTCTTGAAATTCTCGTACCACCTTAAGAGCGCGATTTAAGCCATCCATTTCGTGTACCGCACAGGCAATATCATTAGCGTGACCGCACCAGTCAATTTCACTGCCTTCAATCATAAGGGCAAATGAGCCTTCTTTTGGCTCAAGTAAACGTAACGCTGCATCAGTCATTTTTGCTAAAGCATTGACGTCTCCATCAATCGCAAAAGGCAAGCCTTTTGGAGCGAACGTACCCAAAACAGGTGTTTCGTCAATTTCGTCCAACGAATTTAAATCGGTCGTAATTGTTAGTCCATAGTCAGGTAAAATTTCAAACCAATTTTTATCTACGCGCTCGAAGTAACTCCGTCCGCCGCCCAACAGCACGTCAAATGAAGGATGACCATTAACAACTTGCTCAGCTATCAAGTCAGCGATTTCATTATACTCGTAGCGTGAGGGGTGATGATTGAAGAAGGATGCAGGAGTCGCGTGATTGACTTGAGAGGTCGAAACAGCACCCGTTGCCCAACCGTTGTCCTTAGCCATTTCCATAATGGTTTTAAGTGGGTGCTTATCGTTATCTACACCGATTGCACCGTTATATGTTTTTTCACCTGTTGCTAATGCTGTCGCGCCCGCTGCTGAATCGGTTACCCACGTTTTGTCCTCTGGGTAAGTCGTTGCAGCGCCAGTCAGCATAGCATCAAATTCAATCGGTGCGACAGTATGCGTCTCAAGATCAGACATTGCATAGCGATAGGCGCTGATATATTCAAAGCCCATACCATCACCAATGATATAGATAATATTAGGTTCTTCAGTTGAAGTCTGAGCTGCGGCAGAAAAAGAACAAGCGACTAAGCTTGCGGCGATCAAAGTTCGTTTCATAAAAAAGGCCCCACTAACTATTAGTGGGGCCAATCTTAGCAGAGAAATTATGACAAATGTATGTAGTCAGACTCAAAACACCAGGGAATCTCTATTTGAGCCTGTACACAGTCCTTGTCAAATTATCTCAATACATCTGGCGTCATACGTTCTTCAACGATCTCTACGTCAACTCCATTAACGCCCTCAATTGCCTTAATAGAATTACGTAACGCCAGCATTTCAGTGCCTTCAGAGGCCTTGAAAAGTACTAAGTCTAAACGTGGGTAAACACGTTCAACAGTTAAGCCCAGTTGGTTAGCAACGGCGTCTGCATCGTGGGTATTCATTAATACAGAGATAATACCCGATACCAACGCTGGCTTACCGGTAATGCTGTTAGTCATCTCGGTACCAGCAAGTAGTACATCGCCACGACCTTTGAGCACTGGTGCAGCGCCCTCTGGTAACTTGGTAAAACGATAGGTTTTGTAATCATTACCTACGTTAAATGCTTTAGTAGGCGCTTCCGCTTTTGCGCGGTGTGGCAACTTTCCGTCGTCCTGTGCCATCGCACTGGTCGAAGCCACGCCGAGCGCCACTGCTGTGATTAATAATGCGTTTTTCATGTTATTCTCCTAGCGCTCAATTATTAGTGACCAAAGGCACGCACTGAAACAGCTTCTAAGCGTGTAGGTGTAGAGTTATTAGCGAACGTGTCTTCTGCTGCGCCACCTAACGCCCGACCGTCAGCGATTAAATCTTCGCCGTTAGTATCGACTAAACGGATAGTCCAAGTGCCGCCTACGTCTTCGCCATAGAAGGCATTTGCTAAGAAGCGCGTGTCTTCAAGAATATATTCGCTACAGGTAGCATCCGCACCGACGTTAAGTGCCTGACGACCTGTTAGCAATTGAGTTGTGGTACCCGCAGGAGAGGTCACCTCGATTGCGATGTCGTTACCTGCTGTTGACAATGAGCAACCGTCAAAATCGTCGTTTGCTACAGTCAGTTCAAACTCTAAACCTTCAAGGGTGATACCCGCTTCCATATCAAAGGTGTATGTTGCGCCCTCTGCATTATTATCAGGTACTTCAACTGGCTCTTCTGGAGAAACGTCAACCCAATTTGAAGTCGTAAGTGGACCCAGTGCGCCAGGGCTCATTTCTTTAGCCATTTGAACCGCATCACCGGCATTAACACGACCAAAACCATATTTTAGGTTAAAGTTATAACCTGCGGCATTCTCTATCCAGCCAGCGTCTGCAACGAACTCGCCATCACCGACGGTCAAGACAACACCTGGATCAGCTTCGTCAATCACGGTCGCTGTGCTTGCTAAGATATGACGAATTTCACGCGCACTTAAGCTTGGGTTGGCGGAACCAATGAGAGCGACCACACCGGTAGTGTTTGGTGCCGCAGACGACGTACCGTTGAACGTACTGGTGTAGTCACACGACACGTTCTCTGGATGGCCTGGAGCATTGAACGACTGGATGCCGGCATAATATCCAGGCACTCCCACCTGACCATCAAGCGAGTCACCGTAAGGAAAGCTTGAATAGCCTTGTAAGCAGGTTGATTGGTCAGTGGTAACCATGGCTGGTTCTAACTCACCAAACTCACCTGACGGTGCTGATATGAAAATATTTGAACCCGCTGTTGAGTAGCTTGTGTGTGTACCGTCCGCATTAACAGCTGCAACCGAAACGTTAAAAAAGCTCGCATTACTTGGATCCAAGTTACCATTTAGGCAACTCAAACCTAATTCTATCGCACCAGTTGCACTACAGATATCAGAAAAGTACCCTGCTGAACCCGTGTCATCAAACGAGTTACCCGCAGACTTAACGTTTACAGCACCCAATCCGTTACGGAGGTTTAACATTGAGTAAGTTGCAAAAGCTTCGTCAGTTGCTGAGGCATAAAGTGCAAAAGGTACAGAAATTCCGTAGCTTCGGTTATAAGCGATGACAGGATCGCTTTCACTCACTCCACTACCGGGGATACCGTGACTTAAGCCATTGTTAAGTGTAGTTTGCGTGCCACTACCACCTAGATAATTTACGCCAAATACTTTTGCTTGAGGCGCTACACCACGGCCGCCAATACCATTGTTTGCGGTTGCGGCAATCAAACCGCTGACTGAAGTACCGTGGTCACCCAACACCGCCGAACTGGTTGGATCCGACTTATTTGTTGCATCAGCAACCAAGTTTAGCGATTTATTTGCTGCGATATTAGCGCGCAGATCAGGGTGATTAATTTCTACACCTGAATCCACGACACCCACCATCATGCCTTGGCCATAAGCACCCTCGGCATATGCACGAATGACGTTCATGTCATTACCTGCAATTGATACGGTTGGGTCTAGGAACAAGTCGTAAGCTTGCTCTTGGGTGTAACCGAAACTGTTAATCAGGAAGTCGAAGAATGCTTCGCTCTGCACAAACGCTAATTGCCCGGTGTTACGCAGGTGCCATTGTTGATAGGCAAGCGGGTCACCATCGACATGTTGGACTTCGATTTTTGCAATCGATGTTGACTCACCATCACTTACTAACACTTCAATCGTTGCAGGATCCAGTGTAAGCGGGAAGTAAGTGAAGTGACCGCTACTATCAATCGAAACCGTTCCGGGGGCTTCAGAATTTTCAGGAACAACAACTCTTGCGTTATACGTTAGATTATCGTTATTCGCATCAGTAGCGGTCACAGAACCAGAAACTGGAGACCACTGTTGTGCTGACGCAATGTTTTGCCCACTCACCTCGGGAGCATAGTTTGTATCATCGCTGCCCCCACATGCCGTGAGGCCTAAAAGCACTGCTGCTGACAGAGAGGCCAGCTTGAAAGATTTGGTTGTCATGGGAACCTCGTTGTTGTGTTTTTACCCAGGACCACCAATCCTACACCAAGTTGTTAATATTTAGTAACCCCCAAATCGAACAAAATGTAACATTTTGTAAATTAGTTGTTACTAATATTTCATATTCTCATAACTATATGACATAAGCCCTTGTTTTAGCGATAAACGACGGATTTAAGAAGGACTCTTTTTGGTTATACCGCAAGGGTTCTCCGTTAATTTTATTTACAACACCCCCTGCTGATAGTAATACAGCTTGACCGGCGGCGATATCCCATTCGCTGGTGGGCCCTAGGCGAGGATATAAATCTGCTTTGCCCGCTGCAATCCAACACAGTTTGAGTGCGCTTCCCACTGCAATCGTCTCATAAGGCACCGTGAGTTGCTCAAGCCAAGTTAAGGTTTCTTCAGAAGGGTGTGAACGTGAGATCATCACACGTAGTGTTTCTGGCACTCGAGTAACCGCAGTAATCGATTGTCCATTAAGCTCTGCGCCGACATCGCGCTCACCGTAGTAAAGATCATCTAAAGCAGGTGCATAGACAACCCCTAAAATGGGAACTCCCTGCTCGATCAACGCGATATTAACGCTAAATTCATCGTTGCCTTTAATGAATTCTTGCGTGCCATCTAGGGGGTCAACTAACCAGTAACGATGCCAGTTTTTGCGTTGGCTCCAGGAAATATCACAACACTCTTCCGATATCACAGGGTATGTTGTTGCTAGTTTTCGCAAGGCATCGACAATCACATGGTGCGCCGCTAAATCAGCCTGGGTCACTGGACTCTCGTCAGCTTTCGTTGAAATCTGAAGCGAATGCTCTTGCTTTACCCGCATGATAGCCGCCCCTGCCTCTCGCGCAATGCGTATCACGTCGCGTTTAAACATTAGCTGTCTCTATTTATATGCTGGCGATAATAATCTATCAACGCGTTAGTCACATCGTCGAAGTCTTCATTCTGATTATCCGAGAGCGCATCTAGCACTGAGAGGGCGTACTTTTTACCTTTCTCAACACCCGGTTGATCAAAGGAGTTAACATCCCACAGCAGTCCTTGAATGAATATCTTGTGTTCGTACACTGCTATCAATGCGCCAAAGCTCTCTGGCGTCAATTCATCTAAGAGAAGAAGATTCGATGCATGACTCCCCGGGTAATTATCACGCGGCGATTCAACACTTTTGTCCCCCCACCACAGCAAGCGTCGATGAGCTAGACAGTTTGCCACAGAGAGCCGTTGTTGCTGTTGCAAAGAGGCTGCTACTTGTGGAGAAAACCTCGTAGCACTTCGATTAAGAACCAGTACGAAATCAGCCGCAAAATCATCGTAGCCTTGATGTAAATGTTGATAAAAGGCATGTTGCCCATTTGGACCAAATCCGCCCCATAAAATGGGTCCTGTCGGCTGATGCAAAGATTTATTGTCACGTGTGGCCTGCTTACCATTACTTTCCATATCCAGTTGCTGAAGATAGGAAGGCAGCATGCGTAAACGCCCATCATAAGGCAAAATTGCTAAATTATTGATGCCCTTTTGCTGACGTAAATAGACACCATTTAACGCCAATCGAACAGGTACGTTGTCGTTATCTGGTACAGTTAAAAAATGCTCGTCCACCGCTAACGCACCGGCTAACATCTTACAAAATGGCGCCATACCGATAGACACTGCAATACTGAGACCTATCGTGGACCACAGCGAGAAACGCCCGCCTACGCCTTCGTCAAAGCTGAGCTGGTGATGTTCAGGTATACCGTAAGCCGTCATTTTCTCCTTATTAGAAGACACACCAATGACATGGTGCTCCAGCCAAGCTGACTCGGACATGACATGATTCACCCAGCACTTTACGGTGTCCACATTCGCGAACGTATCTATCGTGCCAAATGATTTTGAAGCAATTACAAATAACGTGGTTTCTGGATCAACGATAGGAAGGACTGCGTATAGCTGCCCACCATCCATCGATGAGACAAAGTGGACATCAACCGCGCTTGAAGACGATTCATCATCAAACTCTTTGAGTGCAAAACTTGCCATTTGAGGACCTAAATCCGATCCTCCGACACCAATATTTACAACGTCGGTAATGGGTTTTCCCGTGACACCCAGCCACTGACTCGAGCGAATTTTGTTTACAATCGCTGTAAAAGAATGAGTGGGTTGTTGAAGTGCTTCAATGGCCGCACGGCTTCTACACAACGTATGAGTGACCTTTCGACCCTCTGTCACGTTCTTATATTCGCCAATAACCAGTTGCTGCTTTGCCGGTTTAAGGTCAATCTCGGTAAGGCGTTGCGCACGCCAATCGTGAACGTCGTCAAATAAATAACTATCGTCAAGTGAGAGCAGTGTGCGGTTTGAGTCAGTGCTTTTTATTTTTAACATGATGAGTCTATCGCTTATTGGTCGTATCCATTCGGGTTCTGCGACTGCCAATGCCAAGTATCTCGCATCATTTCTGCTAATTCACACTTGGCTTGCCAACCTAGCAGCTTGCTCGCCTTTTCTGGGTTTGCAAAACATTTTGCAATATCACCCGGTCGACGCTGCGCAACCGTATAGGGGATATTCAATCCAGACTGTTGCTCAAAAGCGTCCACCACTTCCAAGACTGAGTAGCCTTTACCTGTGCCTAAGTTAAAGGCCTCAAAACCTTGGTGACTGTCCATATAACGCAATGCCGCAATATGTCCTAACGCCAGATCGACAACATGAATATAATCACGAACGCCCGTGCCATCGGTCGTATCATAATCATTACCGAATACCTGTAACTGATCGAGTTTACCTACAGCGACCTGACTGACAAAAGGCACGAGATTATTCGGTATACCATTGGGGTCTTCGCCTATTTGGCCAGATCGGTGTGCACCGACTGGGTTAAAATAGCGCAATGTAGCGATGCGCCAACGAGGATCCGAAGCGGCTAGATCCATCAGCATCCGCTCCACCATATATTTGCTGGTTCCGTACGGATTTGTCGTTGCACCAATCGGCATTGACTCACTAATTGGCGATTGCGCGTTTGCTCCATAAACTGTAGCTGACGATGAAAAAATCAGTTCAAATACATTATTTCGCGCCATCACCTCACACAGCGTTAACGTACCCGCGACATTATTTTGGTAATATTGAATGGGCTTTTCCACACTTTCACCGACCGCTTTGTGGCCAGCAAAATGCAACACAGACTGAATATTATGGTTCTCAAATACTTGGTTTAATGCCTCTGCGTCACGCACATCGACCTGTGCAAAGGTCACGGATTTTTGTGTCAATTGCTCAACGCGCTTTAAACTCTCACGGCTACTATTTGAGAGATTATCAATGACTACCACCTCATAGCCGTTATTTAAAAGTTCGAGGGTTGTGTGGGAGCCAATATAACCTGTGCCACCTGTTAATAGGATACTCTTATTCATTCACCGGCCTTTTAAAACTATAGTTATTAGCGTATGTCTGTTTCACTAGAAAGATTATCAAATGATATTAATGTTTAATCGGCATTAAACAAATCTCTGGTGTAAACGCGATCTGCAACATCGAAGAGTTCTTCGGTAAGACGATTACTCACAATCAAGTCCGCTTTACTTTTAAATACTGAGAGATCACGAATAACCTCACATCCCAAAAAGTTTTCCTCTTCGAGCACCGGTTCATAGATAACGACATTAAGTTGACGTTCCTTCAAACGGCTTATGATTCCTTGCACAGCGGAAGCCCGAAAATTATCAGACCCGGTTTTCATCACCAAGCGATAAATACCAACGTGTTCGGGTTGTTTGGCAGCGATTTGGTGCGCTACGAAGTCCTTTCTCGTTGTATTCGCATCGACTATCGCTTGTATCAGCGTTTGCGGAACTTGATGATAATTTGCGAGGAGTTGCTTGGTGTCCTTGGGTAGACAATAGCCACCATAACCAAAGCTTGGATTATTATAGTGATCACCAATTCGAGGGTCGAGACAAACTCCCTCAATGATTTGCCGCGTATCTAAGCCGTGGACTTCGGCATATGTATCAAGTTCATTAAAGTAGGCAACACGCATTGCTAAGTAGGTATTCGCAAATAGTTTGATAGCTTCTGCTTCGGTGCTATCGGTTGTCAAAACTGGAATATCTTGCTTAATCGCGCCTTGCTGCAATAAGCCCGCGAATAAATTTGCCCGCTCGGAGCGTTCACCTACAATAATACGTGAAGGATATAAGTTATCAAACAACGCCCTACCTTCACGTAAAAACTCAGGTGAAAACATAATATTGTTGGTATTAAATTGGCGTTTTATTTTCTCAGTATAACCTACAGGCACCGTCGATTTAATCACAATGACTGCATCCTGATTGACTGTAATAACTTGCTGAATGACACTTTCGACCGACGCGGTATTAAAGTGATTCGTCATCGGATCATAATCTGTCGGCGTAGCTACAATCACCCAATCACAGTCACTAAATGCTTCTGCTGCATCATTCGTGGCGTTGAGAAATAATGGTTTTTCCGTTAAATACTGCTGTAATTCTGTATCCACAATCGGTGCTTGCCTACGGTTAATAGAATCGATCTTCTCGGGATCGATATCGTAGGCAACCACCTCGTTATTTTGCGACAGTAGCACCGCATTGGAGAGACCGACATAGCCTGTTCCTGCAACTGTAATTTTCACTTCTCTCGCCTTCTTCGCTCTACTTATATAAATCAGATTCGGTATAGTAGCGGTTACGCGGCTCGGTCACGCCAAATAAACGTTGTGAACGCATCAACATTTGACCGCCATCGCGTGTAAGCGGTGTCCAGCCAAAACTGGCACGACCAACCGAGTCATAAATCTGCATCAAGTCAAACGGAATACTTAAGTAGAAGCCTTTAGTAAAGCTGCCTTCACCGTACTCGTCTGCCGATACATCAGTCTTCGCGGCATAAGCGCCAACGATAATACCACTATCGAATTTCTTCTCGAAGTTCACTTGCACACCGACGTCCTTGGCCAAGAAGCGTCCCAATGCCACTTTCACAAGAACATCATCAAGCTTGGGTACTTTCCAATAGCCCGTCACATGTCCGGTCACGACCGAGTAATCGCGGAAGCCAGTATAACTATCAAAGTCGCGCTGCTTTGCATAGTTAATATCAATACCAATCGCCCAGCCCTGATTGAGTGGATTGTATAGGGTCTCGAACCCGACACCACCAAACATTCGTTCGAAATACCCACCATAAACTGAGGTATACAAATTTTGATTCCATTGCTTGATATAAGTCGCTTGCAGATCATCTAGCCATACATCAGAGTAAGTGACGTACTCACGAATATAGGTACGTACCCGAGGCAATGGTGCCTCATCTGAGCCAGGGACTAAGAAATTAAATTCGTCATAATTGGTCAGTAGATTTACACCCAGAGCGCCGGTTACAACAAAATTATTGGCTAACTGCCAATTCATCTGTATGTCGGCGCTCAGCTGGTACATGTAAAAGTTTTCAGGACCGCCAAAACTCTGGACTAAATAAGGACGAGCACTGACACGCGGCCAACCAAGCTCGAACGGTCGATCATATAGCGTGTTATCCTGTGACTCATTTACTTCCGTCAGCCGATAGATATCATCATGTTTTGTTAAGTAACGCTGCTTCACATTATCTTCAAGCTTTACAGCGTCAACGTTAGTTTGACTCATCGGCATACCCAGAACTCTATCGATAAATTGATACTGCTCAATCGAGTCAGGAAGTTCTGTCAGTAAAACGCGAGAAGATCTATCCAACGCCTCCATTTGATTACTATAGCCAATAGGGTAACCGGTTAACGAAAGCGTTTTACCATCGTCTGAAAGCGCGATATTGTGGCTCAGCCAACCGCCCTCGGCGCGTAAATCCGTGACGAGTTTATCCGTGTCGACTTGCTGCATATCGACCGGACGATCAGCAAAGTCTGACTTATCGCGTTTGCGCTCACGCTTTTTATATTGCTTAATATCATTAAAGTTCGCACGTAGGTTAAACCCGAACATCCATGTGTTGCCGCGTTCATAACTTAACTGCACGTTTAAGTTATCAGTCACCCGATAATGCACACCATAATTAAAGTGGCTGTCTTGTACAATTGGCGTACCAGACACTTCATCCGAGTAATCATTCCCCTCGTATTCCACTTTTATTGATAAAGGATCCCATGGCGTCTGATATTCAACGCCAGCAAATAGCGACGTGTCTCCTCGGAACCACTTATCCGTCTCAAACGTGCCGCCCCGTGCGGTGGTGCCCTCAGGTCGATTACAAAAGCGGTCCGTGACTTCGCAAAATGGATTAGAGATATTATCGTTTGTGCCTAGGTTCCCCCAGCCTAATCCGAGAGTAAAATCAAAGTTCTTATAGCGTTTTGAGGCAACGATGTACTCGCCGGCAAACTTTCCCGTTCCAGCAAGGTCACGTAATCCAACGCTTAATTCGGGTATCCATTTCGACTCTTCCCACAAACGAAATTTAACATCGACACCTCGATCCTTATAAGTTTGATCGCCACTAAACTCTGGAGATGAGCTGTATAAGCGTGTACGAATGTCGTTATATCGAATCGTCGCTTCAAACCAAGGGAAAAGCTGCATATTAAATGCCATACGACGATATTCTTCGTTGTCGTAATAAAATAATGTGAACTCACCTGAGCGCCCCATTCGAGCCGTGGGCATTTGCATTAAGCCAACGCCACCAAAGTCACTTTGCGTTGGCTGTCCAATCATATGCTCACTGATATCTTGCGCTTGCACCTTCGTTACCGAGAACACGGCCGATAGCAAAAATAGTGGGGTTATATGTTTCACCGTTTTCATAGAACTCATTGAAATATCGCTCGATGTTTAAGTAATTGGCTTATTCGTTTATTGAGGTTTACTGCATTCTTTAATCCCACAAAGATTATGTCGCCCTCATTGACTGCCTCATCTGGCCAACAATCAATGCCTTGCCACTGCTCGACATCGATCCATGGCAGTGCCGTTTCATGTCTGTAACAGACCGCAGCTTGGTTTTGATTATAAACCGCAGCAGGCATGTGAATTACGGTTCCATTTTGTTTGATAAGCCAAACACGACTATCTAAAGCATGTGGATTGGGCTGAGCACGTTCTAAAGCGGTTCCCAAGTCAGTTCCAGGTTCAACTAAAATTGGTGAATTGACGGCGCCAACCACCTCTGCTTTTATAACATGCTGAGTCTTGGGCGAAACCAGCGTTAACTGCGTGCGCTGTTTAGGTAACTGCATTTGTGGATTAAAGTTCTTATGGGCCCGTAACTGATAAAATGGAACACCGATGAAGTGCGATCCCGCTAACGGTAAGGCTGCTAGCCAACTGCGGATATCATTTAACGCTGCCGCTCGCTCTGACTCACCCGAACTCAATGCACTTTGTTTTTGTAAGTTTAATTCAGCTAGCACTGCAGTTCTTTCGCGCTCTACTTGCCGAGTGAGATCATCAGAAACAAGTCGCGAGGCAGCCCAGTTGTAAACGGTCGGATCGTTCACTTGTTGTGCTAAGAAGTCACCCAACGTCGCATTTGGATTAATCGTGTAATTATGTTCGCTAGTTGCGGTTTTCCAAGTCAACGTGACGGGATGATGTTGCTGTGCTAAAGCTGTAAACGACACAATTAACAACCCGGCGACTAACGTTTGGAACATACGATTCATCATTATTCAAGCCCACCTATCATCTTGATTGACTCAGTCGTCAGACGCGGAAGTTCTGGCACCAGCTGTTGGTCACTCTTGATTAACTGATGATGAGCAAACCAATACGTATTCTTGTATTTATGCGAACCACCGTGCTGGGCTTTTACCGTCAATGTCTCAGTGACTTTTACTGCATCTAACGTGGCATTCGAGAGTGCGACCGATTCATGGCTCACCTCGCTAATCTGGCTCGTTAGATCGTAGCGAATATCACGAAAATCGGAAGTAACGGTTGCCGTCGCTTGCCAGGATTTAGCACAGTTTTGAGGGGCTTGCGCGCTGCGCAGATAACAGTTTAAAGGATCCGTTTGAGCACTCTCGATACCGAGCACATCATACTTTACGGCACTAAACTCGTCGCGCAAGTTGCGTGTCCCATACAGACGTCCGTTGCGTAACAATATGATTTCATCATCTTGAGCGGCCCACTGCGTTTGTTGTCCGTACGCTGCCGAGTGATCGATAAACGTCAGTACTATCGCGGCTCTAGGTTGACCGCTTAACGTTGCGTACGTTGTAGCATAGTTTAATTGATTTATTTGCGAAGCGGTCAAGGTTACGTCCTGAGGTCCCGAAAATGCGAATTTCACCGTATCGGCAACACTCGAAACTCGTGACCCACATGCGGACAGCAGCCCACTGACAATTAGTAGAGCGAAAAACCTTTTACTTCGTTTACAGGGAAACGCGATACCCATAAAGATGTTCCATCTTTGTTACGTTAATTTCTAATGACAAAAGACATAAAAAAACCGCTGTTCTCACAGCGGTTTTAGCCCATACTTCCCAAATAATTAACCGTTGGTCGATGTATTTGTAGAAGTCGTGGTTGTTGTTGACGTATTTGTATTCGTAGTCGGAGGCGTGCCACCGTTGTCTCCGTCATCGATTTCTGCATCGTCTGCACCACCGTCTGTAGCTACTGCTGTTCCAACAACGACGCTCGTTGCGATAACACCAATAGCACCGGCGCTCAAACCACCAAAGCCAGCGCCAGCTGCGCCTGCAGCGCCTGCGCCTGAACCAGCGCCAGCACCAGATGTTTGAGCAACACTACCACCATTGCTACCAGTGGCTTGTGCTGATGCAATACCTGGTGCTGCGGCTAGAAGCGCAGCAGCAAATAATGCTGTTAACTTTTTCATAAATTACACCTCTGTGTACACTTGCTAAAAACTTAATCGATTGGCCAATCAGTTAATGCTGTACAGCACTCATTAACGATTACTTTATACGTTAGCAGTTTTAGTTTGGTTTGCAAATTATTTTACAGAGCTTACACGTTTTTTTCACAACATTGATCATAAGTCATATTTGAGCGAAACTAACATAATGTAAACGTTTTGAGTTGACTTTATGAAACTATTATTGGCGATTTCTTTCGCGCTTTCAAGCGTACTATATAACCCGGCAGTGCGCGCCCAAGAACACGCGTCTCCCCTCCTTCACACGCGCCTTGCTCAGCAACAACTATCGATTGGCAGTGCACTGCCGTTAGATTGGCCTAATCTGACTGGACAACTCGTTGTCGCTGAAGGAAGTCACCCTCAACGTGGCTTTTATGTGCTGAGTAAACACACACCTGATGGAACGCTTGTCCCCTTTGCAGGTACGTTATACCACACTGCCGAACAAACCCTTTACACGGTGCAAAATGATGCAGGGACTTGGATAAAGGTATACCAGTCGGCTAAGGGCACACACCGAGAAATACTGAATCAGGGGTATCCAGAACCACTACGCATGCCGACAAATACTGCTCAACAGCGCTCCCTCGATACGATTAATTGGCAAAGCGCCGCCTCGGATCAACGTCTTAAACCGACGGCTATCAGCACTGAAGCGCCATCCGACAGTAGTATCGACACACTCATTTTGTTTGACCCTCGCCTACCTGCTTATATGGCAGACAATAATGCGGCATTTGATGCTGACATCGAATATGCGGATGCCGTTACAAACTTCGTTTTTGAACAATCTGAACTTAGTTTAAGTCACCGTATTGTCGGCGCACACCCTATCGTTTTGCCTGCGACTCGCGATGATTTTGTCGGTGCGGCTTCCGAAGACATACTCGATCAGTTGGTCAATAGCGGCGCAGCAAAGCGGCTTCGCGATCAATACAATGCAGACGTTATTCATTATATTGGCGTCAGTGATGCGGTCTGTGGTCAAGCCTATGTTGCTACCGACATTGCCGCCGATAATACATTTTTTGGTGTGTCGCCTGACTTCCATGTGGCATTTACAACATACCAATGCCTAGGTTCGGGCACGTTCCCTCATGAGTTAGGTCATAATATCGGCCTCCTCCATGATCGCTACACGCTCGATAATAATGAGCAGGGCGCCGGGACTCAAATCGACAATCATATACCTTATGGCTATGTTGATCCCGAAGGAGAGTTTTATACCATCATGGCCTACGGTTCGAGCTGTCGAGATATTGCCCCTAACGGTACTTGTAATCGCGAAGCGCTATACTCGAGCCCCGACCTAGATGTTAACGGTACACCCGCCGGCAAATCAGATGCTAACGTTGATGCAGCCAATGCAGCTCACGCCACGACATTGACGACCCCATGGACGCGCCGGTTTCAACAGTGGGACGATTATCGTAATATTGGGCTGAGCGTTGATGGTTCAGCCCTCCAATTACAGTTGCCAGCCCAGTCAAACGGTGACTATGTTGTGTTAAACCGCAACTGTTACAGCAACCGCTACTTTACTCAGCAGCAAATTGACGATGGCCAAGTCATAAGTGAATCAACACTTACCGGCACTATTCAACCGGGTAATCTAGGCCTCTGCGTGTTAGCGCCCTCAACCAATAATGGCTATCAATTGATGGGCGAGTTTTCTGCCTCGGTGTTATCTAACGGTACCAGTAACGAATTTATTTTTACTAACGATAACGTACTCTTAGCAGGCGTCGAACAGACACAATCGTTCACCGTACTATTAAGCGACGACAGTATTCTTAACGCAAATATCGAGCTCGCGACTTACTTTGACGAATCCATGGGTCGCCCGAGTATCAGTGAAGGCATCGCCCAAGCGCGTGAGTGGTTTGACTTCTCGGTATCGGGGAGTGGTGCTGAGCGGACGCTGACTATTACGCCGAAGCGTTCTCAGGCAGCGATTGCGGCTGAATTGGCGGATACCGACCAACGTAATGTGTTTCAGATGCCACTGCGCTTAGTAAACACTAACTTCTCTGAATACAGCGTATCGAGCATGATTTGGTGGGAAGGTCCTACGAGCAACGACACCCCCGTCACAGGTTACCTAACACAAGGCTATGAGATTGTATCGGACGAAGCGGTTAGCCTATCTGCTGAGTTAGTCAATGTACCTACGGATATTACGCCAACCTATTCTATCGGCGGTGATGTCAGCATTGATAACCTAACGGTGACTCAAACCAACCGCACCACCACACCACAAGGTGACGTCATTACTCTCAGCGTTGAAGGTGATGCAACTCGTATCGCCGATACAGGTACAGTAACTATTGTTGCTGACTTAGGTGTTCAAGGTGCACCCGATGTGACGATTCCGATTCGTGCATATAGTAACAACCAGCCTGCGATTTTAAGCTTTACCGCAAGTAGCGACACCATTCTCGAGGATGAGCAGTTTACTTTGACCGTCACGCTGAATGAGCCGAGCGATACTTCGTTCTACGATACCCTGACCGTTGAGCAACGCTTACCAGGCCGCGACAACGTGGTGTTTGAGCCAGCGCGTAGCAATGGCAACGTGTTTGAGTTTGATATTCCGGGGCAAGCGCCAGGTATATATGACTTTGTGGCGACTATTAACGACGGCAACGCCAATTCCGTTATGGAAACCCTGAGTGTCTCCATTGAGGCGATTGAACCGATTGCTGTCGATGCGATGAGCTTCTCGCCTTCCAACGTTCGCGCCGGCGGTGCAACGACTGCAACGATTACAACCTCGGGTACCTTAACGATCGATACAACGGAATGGGCCGTTAGTGATAGCTCCGTCACTATTAGTAACGAGGATCTGACCTCTGCGCGCTTAAGCTTTAGTGAGCAAGGCACTTATACCGTGTCGGTCACCGTCACTGATACTGCCGGTAATACGGATACCTTAGAGGAAACTATCGATGTTGCGGCGGCACCAACGACCACAACGGGTGGTAGTTCAGATGGCGGCAGTAGTGGTGGTAGTTCAGATGGCGGCAGTAGTGGTGGTAGTACAGGTTGGTTGATGCTGCTGTTACTGGCAGGCTTGGGTGGAGTCAAGCAAGGTTGGATAAAAAAGCGGGGCCGTTAAGCCCCGCAAACCACCTTGCTCGGAGTGGAAACCTTAGAATTTGTAGGTGATACCCACGCGGAATTCGTTGTCGATATCGTCGAAATTGCCACGGAAACCGATATCGGCAGCGAAACGCTGATCGAAGTTGTAACGCACTTTGGCGCCCACTGACGCATAACCGTCTAGTGCTGAGTCGTAGGTTGCATCAAACATGGCTGTTGCTTGCGTGCTTAAGCCGATTTCAGTACCGATACCCACGTAGCCACCCGTGTCATCGGTATTACCAAAATCGTAATGGCTCATGCCGCCTTTCAAGAACAACGGGCTGTTGCTCAACAAATATTGGCCGCCTAAACGCGTACCAAAATCACCAATATCAAACGCCTCACCTTCAATCACCCAATGTGAATCGATTTGACGTGATGCTTTAATATAAAAGTCTGAATCACCAAAATCGTTGTAACCACCGCTGACATAGTTACGGTCTTCTGCGTGTGCAGTGAGCGCAACCGATGCGGCTAAGATACCTGTGAGTGCTATAATACGTTTCATCATACTGCCTCCTGTTGAGTCTTAATTCTATTATGCGGTTCCTCAGATATTTGGCTAGGCTCGCAGGCGTAAATGTTTTGAAAAGGCAAAAAAAAGAGCAAGCTCAATGGCTTGCTCTTTTTTTATTCACCCGCTTGTTAGAAACGCGTACGTGCGTTACGGAACATGCGCATCCATGGGCTATCCTCACCCCACTCATCGGGATGCCAGCTGTTCGCGACAGTGCGGAATACACGCTCGGGGTGCGGCATCATAGCCGTCACCCGGCCATCGCGACTGCTGACCGCGGTAATGCCATTAGGCGAGCCGTTAGGATTGGCAGGGTATTGCTCTGCCACGTCGCCCCAGTTGTCGATATAGCGTAATGCTACCTGACCCGCCTGCTCAAGTTGTGCTTGTTGATCGGCTGCGGCAAATTCGGCACGCCCTTCACCATGAGATACGGCAATCGGCATTTTCGAGCCTTGCATACCGTCAAAGAACGCCGAATTTGTCGCTTGTACTTCAACCAAACTAAAGCGCGCTTCAAACCGTTCGCTGCGGTTGGTGACAAAACGCGGCCAATGTTCAGTACCCGGAATCAGGCTTTTCAGTGTTGAAAGCATCTGACAACCGTTACACACGCCTAACGCTAACGTATTGTCGCGGTTAAAGAACGCTTCGAACTGATCACGAGCGCGTTGATTAAATAAGATGGATTTGGCCCAACCTTCACCGGCACCCAGTACATCGCCGTATGAGAAGCCACCGCAGGCAGCGAGTGCTTGCATCTCATCAAGGGTGACACGCCCTGTTAAAATATCACTCATGTGCACATCGACGGCTTCAAAACCTGCACGGTCAAAGGCGGCGGCCATTTCGTAATGCGAGTTCACACCTTGCTCACGCAAGATAGCCACTTTCGGTGCGCTGCCTTTAGCAATGTAGGGGGCTGCGATATCTTCATGCACATCAAAGCTTAAATCGGCTTGCAAGCCTGGGTCGTCTACCCGTTGTTTCAGCTGAAACTCCTCATCGGCGCAGACTGGGTTATCACGTAACCGCTGCATTTGATGCGTGGTTTCGGCCCACAACGTACGGTAATGCGTGCGCGATGAATCAATAACGGTGTCACCATTAAAGGTCAGTTTAATCTCGTCTCGCTCGGTGGGCTGACCAATGATATGGACCGCGTTCTCAAGCCCTGCTTTTTGGAATGCAGAGAGTACGTGTTCACGCTGATCGGCCGTCACTTGTATGACCGCACCGAGCTCCTCGCTGAACAGTGCCGCTAAGGCTTCATCACCCAAATCGCTCAAGTCGGCTTGGACACCACAGTGACCGGCAAACGCCATCTCAGCCAAGGTCGTCATTAAACCGCCATCGGAGCGGTCGTGATACGCAAGAATACGCCCTTCGGCTATCAGCTGTTGCAGTGTTTCGAAAAATGCTTTGAACTGCGCTGCGTCGTCTAAGTCGGGGGTTTGTTCACCCAGTTGCTTGTACACTTGTGCCAACGCTGAACCACCTAACCGGTTCTTACCTTGACCTAAATCGATAGCAATCAGGTGGGTATCACCTTTATCCAGACGCAGTTGCGGTGTCACGGTGTTACGTACATCGTTGACCCGTGCAAAGGCGGTAATCACCAATGACAGTGGTGCGGTTACGGCTTTGTCTTCGCCTTCCTCTTGCCACTGGGTTTTCATCGACATGGAGTCTTTACCTACCGGAATGGTGATTTCCAATGCAGGGCATAGTTCTTCACCGATGGCTTTTACCGCCTCGTATAAGCCAGCATCCTCACCGGGGTGACCGGCGGCGGCCATCCAGTTTGCGGACAATTTAACGCGTTTTAATTCACCGACATCAGCAGCGGCAAGGTTAGTCAAAGCCTCAGCCACTGCCATGCGCGCAGAAGCGCCATAGTTTAGCAAGGCTAATGGCGTGCGCTCGCCCATCGCCATGGCTTCACCATGATAGGTGTCGTACGAGGCGGCGGTGACCGCCACATCGGCGACCGGTACCTGCCACGGACCGACCATTTGATCGCGCGCGACCAAGCCGGTGACCGAGCGGTCACCAATAGTAATTAAGAACGTCTTCTCGGCGATGCTTGGTAAGCGCATCAAGCGTTCTGCAGCTTCGTTGGCATCGATGCTGTTGAGTTTAAGCGCTTCGCCAGCCGCTTGTTGACGTTTGACATCACGGTGCATTTTGGGTGGCTTACCGAGTAGCACGTCGAGCGGTAGATCAATCGGCTGGTTATTGAATTTCGCATCATTTAATAAGATGGTGAGTTCTTCGGTCGCTTCACCAATTACGGCGTACTCGGCACGCTCGCGCTCACAAATTTGCTCGAAACGCGCCATGTTTTCTGGAGCGATGGCAATCACGTAGCGCTCTTGTGATTCGTTACACCAGATTTCCAGCGGTGTCATACCGGGTTCGTCGTTGGGTATGTCACGTAGTTCGAAGCGGCCGCCCCGCCCCCCGTCGCTGACGAGCTCTGGCATGGCATTGGATAAACCACCGGCACCCACGTCGTGAATAAAGGCAATGGGGTTATCTGAACCGAGTTGCCAACACCGGTCGATCACTTCTTGGCAACGCCGCTCCATTTCTGGGTTGTCGCGCTGAACGGAAGCAAAATCAAGGTCTTCTGCTGACTCGCCCGATGCCATTGACGACGCAGCGCCGCCCCCCAGACCGATGTTCATCGCAGGACCACCCAGTACCACCAGTTTGGCACCCACGGGGATGTCGTCTTTTTGTACGTGTGCCTCGCGAATATTACCCAAACCACCGGCAATCATAATAGGTTTATGATAACCGCGCACCTCACGACCATTATGACTATTCACGGTTTGCTCATAAGTACGGAAGTAACCGGTTAGCGCTGGGCGACCAAACTCATTGTTAAATGCGGCACCACCGAGCGGACCTTCGATCATAATATCGAGTGCGCTCACGATACGCGCAGGCTTGCCGTAGTTTTCTTCCCACGGTTGTTTGAAGCCAGGAATGTTTAAGTTAGATACGCTAAAGCCCACCAAGCCTGCTTTGGGCTTTGAGCCGATACCGGTGGCGCCTTCATCACGGATTTCACCCCCTGACCCCGTTGCGGCACCGGCGTAAGGAGCAATCGCTGTCGGGTGATTGTGCGTCTCGACCTTCATCAAAATATGAATCGGTTCGTGATTGTAGCTGTAGGTGGTCGATTCGGGCGCTGGATAAAAGCGCCCTGCTTCATGTCCTTCCATCACCGCGGCGTTGTCTTTGTATGCCGACAACACATAGTCTGGCGTGACCTCAAAGGTGTTTTTGATCATTTTGAAGAGCGATTTAGGCTGTGCCTCGCCATCAATGGTCCAATCCGCGTTGAAGATTTTGTGACGACAGTGTTCAGAGTTTGCCTGCGCAAACATGTACAGCTCGATATCGTTTGGATTACGCCCTAACTTTTTGAAGTTTTCTAATAGATAATCGATTTCGTCATCAGCAAGCGCTAGACCGAGCGATACGTTGGCGTCTTCTAGCGCTGAGCGGCCCTCGGCAAGAATATCGACGTTGGATAATGGGGCTGGCTCGGCTTGTTGAAACAGCTTTTCTGCATCACTCATGTGATACAGCACGCTCTCAGTCATGCGATCATGCAAAAGGAGTGCAGCTTGTTTTTGCTCCTCGGCGGATAAGTCACCGTCTAGATAATACGCAACGCCGCGTTCAATACGATGGACTTCTTTAATGTCGCAGTTATGGGCAATGTTGGTTGCTTTTGATGCCCAAGGCGAAATAGTACCAAGACGTGGGACGACTAGAATAAGCGTGCTGGATTCGCTGGGTGATTGTTGTTGAGCGGTGGGGCCGTAGGTTAGCAGTTGCTTGAGAATGTCGTGATGCGCGTCAGAGAGTGTGTTACGAAGGTGAATAAAGTGCTGATATTCTGCATATAAACTCTTTATGGGGATCCCCGCATGTTTGAGTTGTTCAAGCTTTTTTGTAATTTTGAACGCCGATAAGGCAGGTGAACCACGAAAGATTTCCACGACAACAGTCTCCAACGCTTGTGTAAAATTTGCGCGGCGATTATATCGAAAAATCCCTCTGCCTGCCATGTTTGACTTTGGCTTTTTAAGTGACAGCTTAGGAAGTGATCTGCTAGGATCAAGTTCCACCTGCAAAGGAGTCTTGTATGTCACAACGCCGAATTAATAAGACCGCCAATGATGCTCGCCGCCGTGCTGTTGTCCGCGCTCGTCGTAAACGAATTATTGAGCGCAGAGAAAAGTGGTTTCGTTTAGTCAAAAAAGAAGGCACACCTAAAATCGAGCGTTAATGTCTCAAGAGCATTAGCATTATCGTAGTGGCTTGATGGATTCAATATGAGTCTTTTAGAATCAATGCTATATTCTAGATGCATTTTTCACGATTTTTGACGTCAACTTTTTACGTTAACTAATATAATCTTTAAAGTTTTGTAAATTTGCTTGTAGTAGCGATAGACTTTTTTGGTCAGATGAAACACATAGGGTTTTGCGTATGGATTCAATGGCAAACGATGGCTGGTATGTTCTAAAGACAAAGCCGCGTCAGGAAGACCGCGCTTTAGAAAACCTAGCTCGTCAAGGGTTCAACAGCTTTGGACCCAAGCTTGCTGTCGAACGTATATTGCGCGGGAAGCGTACTGTTCGCACCGAACCCATGTTTCCTGGGTACATTTTTGTACAATCTGATGAATTAGCGACGCAGTTTTACAAATTGCGAAGCACTTATGGCGTTCATTCGGTCGTACGTTTTGGCGATCGAATACCAAAGCTTCCGCAGTCATGGATAGACTCAATACGGGGCATGGAGGCCTCAGCGGAAACTCAAGCCCCCGAAGTGGGTGACCAGGTCGAGATTACCGAAGGACCGTTCAAGGGTTTTCTTGCGAAAGTCGTTGCGCTTGATGGCGAGTCTCGTTGCTTTGTGCTGCTAGAGTGGATGCAAAAAGAGGTTAAAGCGTCCATGTCGTATAGCGAACTGCAAATTCAGTGAACCCATTCACAATCGTCCTTGCTTATCTAACCATTTTAGCGTGTCATAGAAACGCCTAATGTTACCGACATAGGTGACGGGTTCATCACCGCGTGCAAACCCAAATTTAGTTTGACGATAAAACTGCTTTTGACGCAACAGTGGCAACCGCTTCTTCACATCCAGCCAACGATCGGGGTTGCCCCCTTGCCGCTGTGTTAATACACGCGCATCCTCTAAATGCCCAAAACCAATATTATAGGCAGCTAAGGCGAACCACGTGCGATCGGGCTCGGGGATACGAGCGGGGATACGTTGCAGCATACGTTCAAAGTAGCGCGCGCCACCACGGATACTCTGCTCGGCATTCAAACGACTCTGTACGCCCATCGCTTTAGCTGTTGGTAGAGTCAACATCATCATACCGCGAACGCCCGTCGGTGATACGGCGCGAGGATTCCATAATGACTCCTGATATGAAATAGCGGCAAGTAGACGCCAATCAAGCTTGCCCGAGTGTTGTTTAAATAAATTAATATATTTAGGAAGTTGTTGCTCGACCGCATCAATAAACAACCGCGTCGTGACATAGTTAAACTGTTTGACGTGACCGAAGTGCTTTTCTTTGATGTAAGCTAAGCGACCACTTTCTCGAACTTCGCCAAAATATTCGATAACCGCCGCATACAAAGAGTCATCCGGCATATCTTTCATTGCCCACGCGACTGCCAACTCACGTTGGGCTGTAAAAGCAACACTGAGCCCCGGGTGAGCTCGCCGTTGGATTTCCAATTGATTGCTATCTGCAATGGTATAGTCGATTTCTTCGCGATCGACCATTCGCATTAACTCAACAGCATCATGTTCGCTGGTTGAACGCCATTTTAACTTGGGGAATTCATCCTCAATTGAACGTAAAAACTCTTCATGTGAGCTACCCGTCACGACGACAACTTCACCATCATCGACTTGTGCCCAGTCTCTAGGTCGTTGCCTGGACCCCTGTTTAAAAATAAGCTTGTGGCTTATCTCATCGTAAGGAGGACCAAATCGAAATAAAGCGCGCCGCTGGGCGGTTTCATCGAGCCCCGCAGCAACGATATCAATTTCTCCCCGTTGCAATAGCGTAAAAAGATCGGCGACATCAAAGCGAGGTACTATCTGCAGTTCGACACCCATACGGTTCGCGAAACGCTGCGCTAACTCATACTCAAAGCCTTGCTCGCGCTCATGGTCATAGAAAAAACTCGTCGGATTCATCAGTGTCCCGACACGGATCACTTGCCGTTCTTTCACTATGTCTAGCTGATTGGGTGTCGGTTGGGGTGTACAACCTTGCAACCCTATTAGAAAAGTTGCTAAGAGCACCCCATAACACCACTTTACCGCATTTAACTGCATCTACAATGACTCTAAAGTCCAGTTTACGTAGAGGTTTACACCCGTTTTAAGCGCCTTCTCATCAGCGTAAAAATACGGCGAGTGATTACTCGGCTCTGACGCCATATCACGCCCCTCGGGTGTTACACCCAAAAACACAAACATGCCGGGTACTTCTAACGCATAATAAGAGAAATCTTCAGCGCCTGTGACCAATGGCACTTCTTTAACGTTGTCTGCGCCAGCGATCTCGCGCGTAATAGGCAGCATTTCCTCAACAAGGTCAGGGTTATTAACCGTGACAGGGTAACCTAGATCGATTTTAACGTCCGCTTCAGCGCCATTTGCCTCGGCAATGGTTTCCGCTGTATGCGTCAGACGATTATGGATATCCGAACGGATATCCATATCAAAATTTCTTATGGTGCCGATCAGGGTGACATCATCGGGAATAATATTGTTTCGCACACCGCCCTCGACTATACCGAATGAGAGGACTGCCGGTGCTTTTGTAATATCGGTTTGACGGCTGATAATCGTTTGCGCGCTATTAATAATCTGCGCTGAGGTCACAATCGGGTCAACCCCAGCCCACGGACGCGAGCCATGAGTCTGTTTGCCTTTGACGGTGATCTCAAATTTATCCGATGACGCCATTAATGGGCCTTTACGATAACCAATATGACCGGTTGGGAAACCTGCCCAAACGTGAATTCCGAAAACACGCTCAGGTTTATAGTCTGGGAACACGTCGCTAAACAGGCCCTGTTTGAGCATCAACTCAGCACCGCCTTCCTCCCCTTCTGGCGCCCCCTCTTCTGCAGGTTGGAAGATAAACAGTACGTTGCCGTTAAGCTCATCGCGCATACTGGCGAGCTTTTCGGCCGCCCCCATTAACATCGCAACGTGCGTGTCATGCCCACAGGCATGCATGACGCCCACTTCCTTGCCGCGATAAGTTGACTTAACCGTGGACTTAAATGGCAGTTCGGTTTTTTCAGTGACTGGTAGGGCATCCATATCTGCGCGTAATGCCACCGTGGGGCCATCGCCACGGCCTTTTAATAACCCCACCACACCGGTGTGGGCGATATCCGTTTTTACTTCTAATCCAAGTTCGCGCAAGTGGTTGGCCACCATCTTGGCGGTTTCGTATTCACGGTTACTCAACTCTGGGTTCGCGTGAATATGACGACGCCAATCAATCACTTGTTGTTCCAGGGTACTGTCAATCATCACCGGTGACTGCTGTTGTGCATACGTTGGAGATGCCCATACGCTCATCACCGCTGCCGTTGTTAGTGCAAATGCCCAGTGCTTCATTGTTGTTCTCCCCGCGATAGGGTTTGGCCGCAAAATGTGGATGTCATTCATCTTAGTCTGCGCTAAAATCGCTGCCATGACAACTGATGAAATCTACATGCAACGTGCCCTTGAGTTGGCGCATAAAGCCGCTGACGAGGATGAAGTGCCGGTTGGAGCGGTGCTGGTACTTAACGACATGATCGTTGGCGAGGGCTACAACCAAGTCATTACCTTATCGGACCCCAGTGCCCACGCCGAAGCACAAGCGATCCGCGCTGCCGGAAAAAACGTGGATAACTACCGTCTGATTGACTCTACGTTGTACGTCACTTTAGAGCCCTGTGCAATGTGTGCAGGGCTGATCACTCATGCGCGTGTTAAACGTCTAGTCTTTGGTGCTCCCGATCCGCGAACTGGTGCGACAGGCACGGCAATTGAAGTACTCAACCATGTCTCAATGAACCACCGTGTTGAGGTAACGTCTGGCGTGTTAGCCGAGCCCTGTGGCGATATCCTACGCCAATTTTTCAGGGCTCGCCGAAAGAAGGCGTCAACCGATAGCAGCGCCGGTGATAGCAAAGGCAACGATTGACGCGCCACCCGCCAGCAACGCATAAGGTAATTGCGTACGAACGTGGTCGATATGCTCGGTGCCTGACGCCATGGAGGCAATAATCGTGGTGTCGGAAATCGGCGACGCATGGTCACCAAAGATACCGCCTGAAATTGCCGCAGCGATAAAAGGAGCCAACGGCAAATTCAACGACATTGCGATAGGGATCGCCAGCGGCAACATGATGGCAAAGGTACCCCAGCTTGAACCGATAGAAAAGCCCGTTAATGCCGCCAGCACAAATATCAGCGGCAACAACATCCAAACTTGAATACTACCATCAAGAATCGATGCTAGAAATTCGCCCGTTCCCATATCGCGAGTTAACCCGCCTAAGGTAATCGATAACCATAAAATAATCGCGAGTGGCAAAATGTTCCACGCGCCCTGCAAGGCTGCCTTGATGATTGTAATAATGCTCGTGTTGCGCACCCACTTAGTGCCAACGATCGCAATGGCAAGTGCCGTATAAATGGCGATAAACACGCTTAAGGTGCCATCGCCTTTAACCAACACACCGTTGCCCGTAATTAATAACATCACCGGTACCATCACCACGAGGCTCAACAGAGAGATTAAAACGACAGCGGTGCCTTTGCCATAGCTTGGCTTACTTTTACCCTCATCACCCCAGTTATGTTTTGATACGCGGTCAGGCTGTGCGTTGCGCTCGAACGCTTTCATTGGGCCAATATTCCAGTCAAACCATGCCACCACTAACGCCAGTAATACGGCAAAAATGGCATAAAAGCTAAAGCCTAAAGACTGAATGAATACCCACAAGGGTTCTTCAACGCCTTGTTTGGCGATCAATGTGAGGTTAAACGCACCCCAGGCATTCAGCGGAATCAAGATACAAATAGCGGCACAGGTGGAATCCACGATGTAGGCGAGTTTTTCGCGCGAAATACCCAAGCGGTCGTAGAGCGGACGCGAGGTCGTACCGGCTATCATAATGGTGACATTGGACTCGATAAAGACCACCACACCCAATATCCAGGTCATCATTCGTGCCCTACGCTTATTTTCGACCCACTGGCGTTGCTCAAGCTTTTGTACGAACTGTTTAAAGGTACCGCCCTTTTCCAGCACACCGAACAAAGCACCGATTCCAAGTGTAAAGAACCAGACCAGCATATTACTGCTATCGGTGAGTGTGCTCCAACTGGACCACCCAGTCCCCTGCGCTATATTTTCAAACGAGGGCCAAAACAGAATGATATTAGCGAGTAAGATACCGCCAATAAGCGCCAATAAAACGCGTCGCGTAACGATAGCAAAAATGATGGCAAGTAGTGAAGGTAGTAAACTGGTCCAGCTCAGTTCCATAGTGGTTTTTATCTAATAAGTGATTGAGCGAGGTTAGCGGAATTAGCGGTAAGCGGCAAGATATGAAAATAAAAAGGCCGCTCAAATGAGCGGCCTTTGACGATGTCTTAGGACATACTTAGAACTTATATTCGAAGCCTACACGTACTGACCACAATGAAGGCGCACCTGCACGTGATTGAACGCGTGGGTCACGGAAACTTTCAAATACGTACTGGCCTTGATCGTTGATGCTCACATCAGCGACCGTCACAGCGCGTGGGAAGCTTGCTTCGTATAATACACCCCAGTCGTCGTTCAACAAGTTACCTAAGTTCTCAACAACGAAAAAGGCTGATGCTTCGTGGTCGTTGCTGAATGCTGGCAGTTGTTGTTCAACACGTAAATCAACTTTGGTCCACCACTTAGAGTTGAATTCGTTACGTGGTGCGATACCACCCGCGTACTCACCCAATCCTTGTGAGTTGATGAAGTCGAAGAACGCTTGTGAGTCGAACGGATTACCGTCACCATCCATGCCGGCGACAAAGTTAGGATCGTCGATACCGGTCGGTACGTAAAGTAGTTGACGACCTTGGTACGCAACATCACCGAATGCACCGTCAGACATAGTGAACGAGTATGGACGACCTTCGTTGCGCGTAGCAAACAAGGTCATAGTGTTCTCGTAACCCATGATTTCTGAAGTGTACGTTGCACGGAACGTGAAGCGGTGCGGGATCTCGTAGTTAGAGGTCGACACGCCTGGGTTCTGTGGGTTCGCCGTTGCTAAGTTGGTGTAGTTAGAGAACGCCACTGAGCTGGTCATTGGGTTCACGTCTTTCGCACGGTTGTAAGCGTATGCAAAGCTCCAGTCTAAACCGAAGTCATATGATTTGTTCAATGCCAGTGAAACAGTCGTTTGTGAACCTGAATCACCTTTAACATTGGTTAACAAGAAATCGTCGCCTTGGTCACGACCGTCGGTAGAAAGTTCGCTAAAGATAGGACGACCATCTGGCGCTGTGCCTGTTTGCTCTAAGCCGAGGTTGTAGATAACGGCTGCGTCTTTCTTCTCAGTGTGTAAGAAGTCAACCAACAACACGTAGTCATTATCGAACGTGTAAGTTGCACCCAACGCGTATTTCCACTCGTTTGGCAATTCGAAGTTTGGATCCATGGTGTTGATTGGACCTTCACCGTTCGCATTAGCGACTTCGTCAAACAGGTTTTGTGGAATGTCGTAGATTGGACGACCTTCGCCTGTGTGAGGAATGTTGAACAAGGTGTTACCGCCCGCGAAGAAGTCACCGAATAGGTTCGCTTCATACTGAGTAACACCGTTGTTTGAATAGTTGTTAGAGATCCATACGTTCGGGTTACCGCCTGAGTACAAGCCAACGCCACCACGTACTTCTAACTGTGGGCTCACAAACCAGTTGAAACCAAAACGTGGTTGCAGCAAGTCTTGGCCGTCCATGTTTTGCTGGTTAGAGAAACCGTAAAGGTCTTCTACCAATGGGTTGTTTACTGGGTTATCGCTGCTAGTGTACCAGTCATAACGTAATCCATAAGTAAACGTAATATCCATTGGCGCGTAGTAGTACTCGTCCTGTACGTATGCCGTGTTTACAGCGTAAGAGAATTCTGCTGCCGCATCCGTTGGGTTATTCGTACCTGCTGCGCTTTCATAGATTACACGGCTTGGTGTACCGGCTTCAAAATCGTCGATAGAGCCAAAACGGTATTCACCTTCCGCTTCTTGTACGAACAAGTTATAAACGTCGTATTTCTCTTGCTCGATACCTGCGGAGATGATGTGATCACCGGCAAGGTAAGTCCCTTTTAACTTGAAGAACGTCGTGTCATACTTCAATTTGTTTGCGTGACGCGAGTCGTCTGCACCTAAGTAGACGGTTGCATCGTTAACGCCGATTTGTACTTCACCGAACTCGGTGCCGCCTAATGGGTTAACGCGTGCGTCTAGCTCTGAGTAACCCACACGTACTTCAGTAGAGAAGTTGTCTGTCCAGTCAGAGAAGAACTCACCAACATATGAAGTGAACTTAGAACCACGCTCATAGAAGTGGTTAGAGAACTCAAGCTCATCTGCGTCGCCGTCTGATTCAGCAATCGAGAAACCATCGTTGTAGTTATAGGTAAATGATGCACGGTGTGCGTCATTGATATACCAATCTAACTTAGCTAAGAACTTCTCGTCCTCCACTGGCAAGCTCGCAGGGAACGTGCCGGGATCGTAGTTGTAGTTGTTGATCGCGATTTGGCGAATACGCTCCGCGTCCGCTGCAGAAACACCTAATACAGGTGATGCTACGCCGGTGCCTTCTGGACCGCGGTCAAAGGTGTCAGAACCTTCGAGCTTTTCATAAGAGGTGAAGAAGAATAGTTTGTCTTCTAAAATAGCGCCGCCGACATTAAAGCCGTAGCGTTTTTCGTTGAATGCGCCAACGTTGATGCTGTCGCCTTCAAGCTTACTGCCTTGTAAAGAGTCGTTGGTGTAATCAAAAAACACTCCACCGAACATTTCATTGTCACCTGATTTGGTGACAGCGTTGATGTTACATGCGGTGAAACCACCGTATTGTACATCGAACGGTGCGAATTCGACTGCAACCTGTTCGATTGCATCATAAGAGAAAGGCATACGCTCTGTTGGATAACCGCTTGAATTCAAGCCAAAGTTATCGTTCATACGCACACCATCAACAGTCAAGCTGTTGAAACGCGGGTTTGCACCACCACACTGGATGTCGCCTGCATTCGTTTCGTTGATGTAGATACGTGGGTCGATACGCACTACGTCTTTTAGGTCACGGTTAGCGGCCGGCGCGTCTTGCAAGTCTGCAAGATTGAAGTTTGCCGCTGGGCTATTACTGCCGTACAACGCATTAGTTGGCGCCGCACCCGTTACACTGATTGTTTCAATATCTTGAGGTTCAAGAACTACATTCACGGTTTCTGAGTCACCTAACGTGAGGTAAACGTTTTCGATGACTTGGCTTTGACCGTTAGGACCTTTAACCATCAACGTGTATGGGCCACCCACTGGCAAGCCTCGTGATGAAAATGTTCCTTGCGCGTTGGTCGTTAAGGTTTTAACTGAGCCAGTGCGTTCATCACGCAACTGAATAGTTGCACCGCTAATGATAGAACCTGATTCTGCGGTTACGACGCCTCGAATGCTTGATGAGGTGTCTTGTGCAAGCGCAGCACCTGATACAGTCATTGCGATGGCAGCGGCCAAAGCGGTGCGCTTAAAAGTTGAGTTAAACATGTGTGTTCATCCCCGTTAGTTCAACACTGTTGTTATGTAATTCAGTCCGTGAAGTGTAATCCGTGATCGTGTCAGTTCTGTGACATGATCAAAAAAAAGCCCCTCAACAAAATTGAGGGGCTCTGAGCCTTAGAACTCGTAGCGTACGCCGAGTTTGACAGACCATGATGATGCGCCAATATCATATTCGTCGTAGTTCTGCGGAGCATAGCCGTTGAACAAGCGTTCGATTTGATATTTACCATCATCAGACAAGCCACCGAAATCATAAAGATCGACTTGTGGATAGCCTAAGCGTTTCTCAACACCCCAGTCACTATTCAATAGGTTTGCAAGGTTATCGATGGTGAAGTACAAGGTACCACGATGACCTTCAGCAAAACCTGGGATTTGCTGCTTAATGCTTAAGTCCAAATTGGTGACCCATGGTTGAGTACCGCTGTTGCGATCCATGATGTATCCGCCTGGAGCGATACCAGCACGGTCAAGCACTGCACTCAACTCATCCCAAGAGACTGAGTTGTCCCAGTCGACATTTGGATCGTCTGCACCAGAAGGGATGTAAGCAAGATAAGCTGACTGCGTGTAGAAGTCGCGCGTATCACCGAAATCGCCATCTTGATACATGCTCATGGTGTAGCTAAATGGACGACCTGAGCGACGCTCGTAGAACAAGTTGATGTTAGTTTTGTAACCATCAAAGAATTCTTTTTCGTAACCCACGGTAACTTTGAAGCTGTGCTCAATTTCATAGTCGCCACGAGCCGAGAACGGTTGGTTACGCGATTTAGCTACATAATGCTGGTAGTTACTCTGAGCCTGTGAAGAAGATCCTGGAGAAACCTCTTCGACGTCTTGGTGCGTATAGCTCATGGTCACGTTGAGACCATTATCCCACTGCTTCGCCAATGACTGAGTAAAGATGTAGCTACGGCCATGATCTTCAGCGTTAGTCATCATGATATCGAAATTATCCGAGCGGTTACCGCTGTAGATCGTATCGTAAATGATGCGTTCGCCGTCAGCCGCGGTTCCTGTTGGTTCAAGCGCTGTATTTAACCATACGGCTTCATCTTGCTTACGAATGTATAGCAATGATGTTGTCGCACGGAAATCGTTACCGACCATCGGGATATCGAAGCTGTAGTCAGCAGCCAACTGAGCACGCCAGTCGTTTGGCAGTTCAAAGTTAGGGTCAGTGTAGTTAGTGCTACCTGCGCCTTGCTCTAGCGAGTCCTTGATGGCTTGTGGTACTTGAGTGAAATCCGCTGGATCTGAGCTGTTAGCGAAGTAATCGTTGATAAAATCGCTGTTCGCAGATACTAACGTAATACCGTCCTTAGTGAACGGGTTACTGTACCAAACGTTTGGTACTCCGCCATAGAAACGACCTACGCCACCACGTAAAGTAACGTCGTCATTTAAGTAGTACTTAAAGCTCACGCGCGGCAAAATGATGTCCATACCATCAAGGTTTTCTTGGTTAGTGAAACCATAGGTATCAACAAAGTTTTGGTTCAACGTCGGTTTGTCATCTGATGACAAACGCTCATAACGAACACCCGCTGTTAACTCAAGATCAGGCGTTGGGTAGAAGGTATCTTCTACGTATAGTGCTGTGGTGTAACGAACCGCATCATACGCAGCGTCTTCTGGATTACCGGTATAAGCGTTCTGGTACGAGAAGTCATAAGTACCGTTGTAGTTACCGACTTCACGGTTTTGGAATCCATCAAAGCTATCGAATTCCCATGCACCTAAACTCTCAGGAACAAACTTGTTGTATAAACGCAGACGCTCATACTCAGCACCGAAAGCAAGCTCATGCTCACCTAATAGGTAGGTCGCATCAAAGTTGAAGGTCAGGTTCTGGTTCTCAACTTTGTTCGCGTGACGGTATTGGTTAGCACCGAATTCGTACGCAGGACCGCGGAAGAACTCTTCAACTTTTACTGCGCCAAAGTCAGCGTTGGTAATTGAATCAGACACAACATCTTTATAGGTAATACCCATTTCGGTGATGAAGTTTGCTGACCAGTCACTGTATAGACGTGCACTGATGTTGCTCATGCGCGTGTGATAATCATAAATACGTGAGTTAAGTACGACAGTGTTACCGCCACTTGAGTGACCACGCATGTCTGAGTTATCTTGCCACTGATAGGTTAAATCAAGACGGTGATCTTGGTTTACGTTCCAGCTTAACTTAGTTAACCATTTACGGTCTTTATCTTCTGGCGCGCCTGGCAGTGAATCTTGGACGCCGTAAGTGTTTTCCAAAATACTTAGGAACTCTTCGAAGTTCTCACGTGTCGTGTAGAATTCGTTGCTCGCCCCGCTACCCTGGAAGCCGTATTGATAATCGAGTTTACTGTTCCACTCTTCATAGTTGGTGAAGAAGAACAAGGTGTCTTCGATGATCGGGCCGCTCAGCGCCATACCAAAGGTTGAAGTCTTTTGAATCGGCTCAACGTCAACGGTTTCGTATTCACGGAAACCTTGGTCATTACCAGAAGAACCGGTAATACGGTTTAAGCGCTTTGAATCGCCTTTCATGTCAGGTGAAGAGTATTCGTAGAAGAACTCGCCTTCAAACTCGTTAGTACCTGATTTAGTGACTGCGTTAATTGTACCGCCAGAGAAATCGCCTTTCTTACTTGAGAAAGGTGCCACGTCAACTGAGATTTGTTCGATTGAGCTCAATGAAACCGGTGGCTGCTCCGTTGGGTAACCGCCATAGTTTAGACCGAAGTCATCGTTCTGGCCGATACCGTCAACAGTAATGCTGTTTGAGCGTGGGTTACCACCTGCAATCGACATTTCGCCATTACCACGGATAGAAACCAATGGGTTGATACGCGCGATGTCTTTAAGGTCACGGCTTAAGCTTGGCATGTTATCGATGGTTTCTTCACCGAAGTTACTGCTCGCGCCACCGCTTTCGGTCATGATAACTGAGCCAGATACTGAAATACGCTCCATGTCGTTATTTTTCAGTTGGCTTGTCACACGTAAGGTATCACCCAAAGCAAGATAAAGATTATCAAGCTCTGCGTCTTGGTATTTGTCTGAATCGATAACGACTGTGTAAGGACCACCTACACGCAGACCTTTCGCAGTAAAGGTACCGTCAGCGCTAGTGACAAACTCGTTCACAGTCCCTGTCGGTTCATGGGTAACGATAACTTTAGTGTTCGCTACTGGGTTTCCTTGTGGGCCTGTGATCACACCGCGCATTGACGATGAGGTCTCTTGAGCCATGACACTCGTCGACATTCCTACTGCTAACGCGATGGCAGCAGAAATACGACTCACCTTGGAGTTGAATTTCATTGAGTTATCCCTGAGGTTGTAATTAAACGTACTAATGGTTTTGGTACAGCAAGCTCACTAGCAAATGAGCTAAATTTTGAGTGCGCATTTATAACGCTGGAATATGACAACTTGATGACACTGAGGGGTGTGCAGAAAAAACTGAGATGGGATGCTGGACGTTCTACTTTACATAAAAACGAGTTAGCAACGCTTAATGAACCACGGTATAACCGTCGGTTTAAGACGGGAAAGCTGACTGCGTGAAAAATTTCACGGCAGCGGCTTAAAACGGGCTGTTTGTGAAGAACATTTAAATTCATTAAGCTTCTGCGACATTTTCGTGTCAGATATGTGACATATTTTAATCAATTTTTATGCGCTTGCCTAGTGTTTAGGGAACCTTTATTCTTCCGTGTTGTCGTATCGTTCCATTTTGCAGGGTTTCAGATGAATTCTATGCGTAGTATCTTTGTATTCTCGTTGCTTTTAATAATGACTTATTCAAACTTCTCTTTAGCGCAAGACTCCGTACGTATCGCGACTTTCAACGTCAGTATGGACTCCAGCAACCACCTTCCAAACTCAGAACTTCCCAACACTCATGCATCGGTGTTACCGCGAGTTTTGCAGGAAAACAATGCCCAAATTCGTGGCATCGCAGAGATTATCCAGCGCGTTCGGCCGGATATTATTCTTCTCAACGAGTTTGACTACGTCCCCCAAGAACAAGGGGTTGACGTATTTTTAAACAGTTATTTAGGGGAATCGCAAAATAGTCTTAAACCTATTTCGTACCCTTATGTTTACACCGCACCTGTCAATACCGGTTCCCCTTCTGCGTTTGACCTCAACCGGGATGGCAAAGCCACCGGCCGGGGCAATGATGCTTGGGGCTTTGGTTGGTATCCAGGGCAGTACGGTATGGTGATCTTATCAAAGTACCCGATACTGAGAGAACAAATTCGCACTTTCCAACACTTTTTGTGGAAAGACATGCCGGGTCACCATGTCCCTTATGTACACGATGAAGAAGGCAAGCCAACGAATGAGCCATGGTACAGCGATGAGGCTATGGCGCAATACCCGCTGAGCTCAAAGTCTCATTGGGATGTCCCGGTTCAAATAGGTGGTAAAGTTGTACATGTTTTAGCTCAGCATCCAACCCCGCCAGCGTTTGACGGTCCAGAGAACCGCAATGGCATGAAGAACTACGACGAAATTCGTTTCGTGCGTGACTATCTGACCCCTGGCGCTGATAACTACATTTACGATGACAAAGGTCAGCGTGGTGGTATCGCTACCAATGGCTCTTTTGTAGTACTGGGCGATCTCAACGCGCAAGCCGGTGCGAGCGGCGTGGATGGTGCTATGACTCAGTTATTAGAACATCCGCGTGTCAACGATGTGATGCCAATGAGTGAGGGCGGCGCAAATCACTCACCGGATATTGAGGGATCTAAATATCACACCGCCGCGTGGCGTAAACGGGTAGACTATGTACTGCCTTCTAACGACTTAATTGTGAAAGACGCGGGGATTTTTTGGCCGGTTCAGGGTGAACCAGGTTATGAATTGATGAAAAAACGGGATGCTTCTTCTGACCACCGTCTCGTGTGGCTCGATATCGAGCTACCTGAGTGATCGAGGCATAGGCCAAGCACAACGGCTTGGCCTACAAACGCTCATCCAAGTCGCGCAACATGCGCTCGATAATTTCATACCTAAACGGCTTGCTGATAAAGCCCACCATTCCTATTGCGCGGGCTTTTTCTCTTAATTCGGAGTCATCGATAGCACTCACCATGAAGGTGGCGGGGATACTAGGCATCACCTGTTTGAGTTCGCTGTATAGCTCGAGTCCGGACATCTGTGGCATATTCTGATCGATTAACACGCAATCAACGGGCGTCTTTTTTAAAATATTCAATGCATAAACAGGATTCGTTTCTGCGATAACTTGTGGCACACCGATCATTTCAATGAGCTCTTTTAGCACCATTAAATTCGTGGTGTTATCATCGATAACCAGTGCACGCTTTAAACGTTTCATTTCTAATCACCTCATGGGAAACGATATAGTAAACGCACTTCCCTGTTCTAGAGGTTGATAACTGACCTCGCCTCCCATCAGGCGCATCAACTCACGACAAATGGCCAAACCGACTCCAGTTCCCTCCACCGACGTTTGTTCACGTCCAAACCGATTAAATGCTTCAAATAAACGAGCGCGATATAACGGCGGAATCCCCCAACCTTCGTCCTTAACCGTTATTGTGTACACCTCTTCTGTTTGGGCTTCAATCACTTTTACTTTCGAATGTTTAGGACTGTACTTAATCGCATTAGACAACAGGTTAGTGAGTACTTGTTTAAAACGTATCGGATCGGCTTTCAGTTCAATAGCGTTTGGCAATAGCTCGCATTGAACCTGTATTTTTGACGTTTCTAGCGTTTCGCTAAACCAGTCGATCGTCTCAGCAATCAAAAATTGTGGAACGACCTGCTCCATCGTTACTGTAAGTGACTTAGACTCTAGCTTCGACAGCGTTAATATATCATCAACCAAATGATTTAAATGCTCCGCTGCACTGATTAAACGTCTGATTGAATCTCTCTGCCCGACATCCGCTAACTTGAAGCGCAAAATATCTGCAATACCCAGTATGGTCGTCAATGGTGTTTTTATTTCATGCGTAATCGACGACAACAACTTTGATTTAGCACGGTTTGCCTCATTAGCAGCATCCTTGGCAGCCCTGAGGTTTTGCTCGATTGCCTTACGCTCACTAATATCGGTCAGGGTGCCGATAATCAGCGCTTGTCCCGATGCTTCGTCTTCGAGTACCTGGCCGCGACTTTGCACCCACACGTAGCTACCGTCCTTTCGTTGCAATCGGTAGTCAGCGCTCAATGGTCGTTTAGTACGCTGAGCATGCAGTCGTAATGCCTTGACCTTTTCACGGTCGTCGGGATGAATCCAGCTCGAATACTCATCAAGGTTAAACACTCGTTCTGGACGCTGAGATATCTCTTCGAAGTTATCAGTGACTTCGACTCGATTGTGTTCTATTGATTGTGTAATAAGCGACTCACCGCTGCTTTCTAGCGCAAATCTTAATCGCGCTTCATTCTTTCGCAAACTAAATAGGTTGCTGCGTAATTGCTCAGCGACTTGCGTAATTTGTAAAGCGAGCCGATTCAGTTCCGGCGCTTCGAGATCGGGAATCGTAAGTTCGAATTCCTGTCGACCGGTTTGTGCCAACGCATCGGATAACTTTTTCAGATTACGGTTTAATCGCTGGCTGAAGCGATATGTGCGACTTTTTACAAATTGAAAATACAGTAAGTAGAAAATCACGAGTCCTGCAAGCAGGATCAGACTGAGCAATTCAGTTTGCCGGTAAATGCTATTGGTACGTGCAAGTAGCTTTTCCTCTTCCACTAATACCAAAACCTGCCAATCCGTTTCTGCGACAGGGTGCCAGGCGGCAATATAAGACATCCCACCCAACGCAATAGCTTCTAAGCTGTCATGATCATGTTGCCAAAGCGACAAAAGATGTTCAGCGCCTTTAATATCTGACAAAGCGGCACTTTGGTAACCGATTTCATCTTGCTTTGCGTGTTTTACTGCAACGCTTTTAGGCACAGTAATATCAAGGCGCTGTTGCGCTCGTTCCGATAAGGCAAGAATCTTCCCCGACTGACTGGCGAGTACCACAAAGCCGTCCCACGGCACGCGCGTGTGAGTTAGATAGTTAACGAGCTTTTCGATGGTGACATCGGCGCCCGCGACTCCTACCAAAGAATCATCCTTATAGACCGGTGCAATCACCGATAACATCCAACCTTGTCCCGCAGGATCGAGGTAAACGGGTGTCCAAACAGGCTTGCGTTCGGGATTGTGTTTTTTATCAGCGAGATAGAAAAAATTAAACTTAGGAATGTTTACGTCGGCCGCGTATTGTGAACCAACATCGATAAACGGATAAATAACGTTAAGGCTATCGTGTGTATTAAAGTAGACCTGCTGTACCCAACTATCTTCAGTGACCATTTGCCGCATCACTGGAGTTAGTAGATGTAATTGTTCGATACGGTCGAGATTCTGTTGAGGCAATGGTGTCAGCGATGAATAGAAGGCAGCAATCCCATCTTTGCTCAGTGCCTCCTGCGTAAAGGACTGTCCGTTCGCTCCCTGCGTCCACGCTTCATGCCCTTGCCATGTGATCCGAGGGTCATCAAGCACCGCAGCTATCGATTCACGATAAAGAGTCAGTTGGTCCTGTACAGAGGCCAATTGAGCATCCACGACCGTTGCTTGGCGTTTGGCTATTTGCGTTGATTCAGATAAAGCCGTTTCGACGAGTTCTTGTTTGGTTTGCTGTGTTACCCATTGATTGGTCACTACATAAATAGTTATCAGCGCCAGCTCCACCATAATCATGGGTAGCAGTGCATAGCGCCTAAATGCCTGCCAAAGACTCTGACTTAACGAACGGTTTCGATCCATCTTATACCGCTTAACAAGTAACTACGAATAAGCGCTACTATGCCGACTTTTTGTTAGTTCGGCAATGGCATAAAAAAGCCCGCGAGTCGCGGGCTTCGATGACTGTGTTATTCCCACTCTATCGTGGCGGGCGGTTTGCCCGAAATATCGTAGGTGACTCGCGAAATACCGTCGACTTCGTTGATGATACGATTCGACACTTTTTCCAATAATTCGTACGGTAAATGTGCCCAACGTGCGGTCATGAAATCGATAGTTTCGACTGCGCGCAGTGAAACAACCCAATCATACTTGCGCTGATCGCCCATAACACCGACCGAGCGTACGGGTAAGAACACCGCAAATGCTTGGCTTACTTTGTGATACCAATCGGCTTTGTGCAACTCATCAATAAAGATCGCATCGGCGCGGCGCAATAAGTCACAGTACTCTTTCTTAATCTCGCCCAATACGCGCACACCCAGACCCGGCCCTGGGAACGGATGACGATAAAGCATGTTATAAGGCAGACCGAGTTCTAGACCAATTTTGCGTACTTCGTCTTTAAACAGCTCGCGCAATGGTTCAACTAAACCGAGTTTCATATCCTCGGGCAAGCCACCTACGTTGTGATGCGATTTAATGACGTGTGCTTTACCGGTTTTTGAACCTGCTGACTCAATGACATCGGGGTAGATGGTGCCTTGCGCCAGCCAGTCGACTTCGGTCAACTGAGACGCTTGCTCGTCGAAGATCTCAATAAAGGTATTACCGATAATTTTGCGTTTCTTCTCTGGATCCGCTTCGCCTTTCAGCGCGTCTAGGAAGCGTTGCTCCGCTGCGACGGGGATAATGTTTAACCCAAAGTGGTCACCAAACATTTCCATGACTTGATCGGCTTCATTTAAACGCAATAAGCCATTATCAACAAACACGCAGGTGAGCTGTGAGCCAATTGCACGGTGTAACAACATCGCTGTTACCGATGAATCGACGCCACCGCTTAAGCCCAAAATCACTTTATCGCTACCGACTTGCTCACGAATACGCTCGATCGCGTCTTCGATAATCTGTGCGGGCGTCCATTGTTTTTCGCAACCACAGATACCGCTGACAAAATGCTCGAGCATACGCATGCCCTGACGCGTGTGGGTGACCTCTGGGTGGAACTGAACACCGTAGAAACGACGTGACTCATCCGCCATGGCCGCATATGGGCAGTACGAAGTGGTTGCAACGGTGTGGAAACCCTCAGGAATGGCTTCGACTTTATCACCGTGGCTCATCCACACGTCCAACAATGGCTTGCCGTCTTCGCTGACCGCATCTTCGATCGCTTCAAATAAAGGGCTTTCTGTTACGAGCTCGATTTGGGCATAGCCAAATTCACGTTCGAGTGAGCCTTGCACTGAACCACCCAATTGATGCGCCATGGTTTGCATGCCATAGCACACGCCCAAGACAGGGACGCCCGCCTTAAATACATAGTCTGGCGCGCGAGGAGAACCGGCTTCGGTGACGCTTTCTGGTCCACCTGAAAGGATGATGCCTTTAGGGTCGAAGTCTTTAATGTCTTGCTCGTCGACATCCCATGCCCACAGCTCACAGTAAACGCCAATTTCACGGATACGGCGCGCAATTAGTTGGGTATATTGAGAACCGAAGTCTAAAATCAAAATTCGGTGGTCGTGGATATCTCTGCTCATTGTTGGGTCCCAGTAACAGGTAAAACTAAAAGTAAAAGAGCCGCCTTAGCGGCGGCTCACAAATCGGTATTAAGAACTGCGATAGTTTGGCGCTTCTTTGGTGATTTGCACATCGTGTACGTGTGACTCACCCATGCCTGCCGCAGTCACTTTGACAAACTGTGGCTTAGTGCGCATCTCTTCTAAGTTGGCGCAACCGGTCAAGCCCATCGCTGAGCGTACGCCGCCCATCTGCTGATGAATAATCGCCGAAATAGGGCCTTTATAGGCAATCCGGCCTTCGATACCTTCAGGTACGAGCTTCTCAGCCTCGTTACTATTTTGAAAATAGCGATCCGATGAGCCGTTACGCTGGTTCATCGCGCCTAAGCTGCCCATGCCACGGTATGATTTGTAGTAACGCCCTTGATACAGTTCGACTTCGCCTGGTGACTCTTCGGTACCGGCTAACATGCTACCCACCATCACACAGTGCGCGCCTGCTACTAAGGCTTTAGCAATATCGCCAGAGAAGCGAATACCCCCGTCTGCAATAACGGGTACGCCAGTGCCTTTCAGCGCATCTGCCGCGTCGCTAATCGCAGTGATTTGTGGCACACCACAACCTGTGACGATGCGTGTCGTACAAATAGAACCTGGACCAATACCAACTTTAACTGCGTCTACGCCGGCATCTACCAAGGCTTTCGCACCTGCCGCCGTTGCCACGTTACCGGCAATGATTTGTAAGTTCGGATAGGCTTTCCGGGTTTCTTGGACACGTTTTAACACACCCTCTGAATGGCCGTGCGAGGTATCAATCAGCAGTACGTCAACGCCCGCTTCAACTAACAGCTTAATGCGCTCTTCGGTACCTGGACCTACACCAACCGCTGCACCTACGCGCAACGAGCCGAGTTCATCTTTACAGGCATTCGGTTTGTTTTCGGCTTTTTCAAAGTCTTTGAGGGTGATCATGCCTTTTAATTTGTAGGCATCATCGACCACGAGAATTTTTTCGATGCGGTGCTTATGCATTAACTGCAAGATTTCATCGCTTTGCGCGGTTTCATGTACCGTAACTAGGCGTGATTTATCGCTCATCACTTCCTTTACCGGCTTAGAATCATCGTCCTCAAAACGTGTATCACGACCGGTCACGATGCCGACCAAGTCGCCGTTTTTCTCGATTACAGGAAAGCCTTGGAAGCCGTGTTCGGCAGTCAATGCTTTAATCTCACCAATGGTGGTGTCGGGGTTCACGGTGACCGGATCATTGACCATGCCACTCTCGTACTTTTTCACTTTGCGTACGTGTGCTGCTTGATCTTCAGGTGTCATATTCTTGTGGATGAACCCTAGGCCGCCTTCTTGCGCCAGCGCGATAGCGAGTGGTGCTTCTGTGACGGTATCCATCGCTGCTGAAACCAACGGGATATTGAGCGTGATGCCACGCGTTAATTGGGTTTTGAGATCCGCTTGATGCGGTAATACGTTTGAGTGCCCTGGGACAAGCAGGACGTCGTCGAAAGTAAGGGCTTCTTGGGCGATTCGCAGCATTTGCAACACTCCGTGACTGGATTCATGTTGCGCGTGGATTTTACTCGATAATGGTTATTTTAGCAACTTATTCTGAACACTTTCTAACGTTAAATTCACCACCTGCCACTTTAACACTGAGCTTTTGCTCTGCTTGCGTCTGCTCAGGCTGCGTAATCACATGGCCCTCTTCATCTCGCACAATAGCGTACCCTCTATCAAGCGTATTCAGTGGGCTCACTAAGTTTAATGCATGCAGTAAGGCGCGTTGCCGTTGGTGCTGTTGTTTGAGCCATGCTTCAGCGACTACCGGTATACGTTGCTGAATCTGCGAGAGCTTTTGTTGAGCGCGCGACAATTCACGTTGCGGGTGGACCTGCTGCAAGCGTTGGATAACATGCTGACGTCGTTGTTGCTGATTAACCAAGGTTCGCTGCTCGGCGCGATACACACGCGCTAATAATTCATCTAAACGCTGGCTTTGTTGTTGCAGCTGTCGTTGCGGATGCTGTTGATTCAGTCGAATTTGTAGTTGTTGTAGTAAGCTGTGTTGACGCTCTATACGGCGCTTTTGGCCGGTCGCCAAACGCTGTTGCAACTGCTGTAAACGGTTGATTTGAGCGCTACGATCTTGGGTCACCTGCTCGGCGGCTGCCGACGGTGTCGGCGCTCGCAAATCGGCGATAAAATCACAGATGGTAAAATCAACCTCGTGGCCAACTGCACTGATAACAGGCATCGGGGCGTCTAATAATAAGCGACCGACCTGTTCATCATTAAAACACCACAGGTCTTCTAACGAGCCACCGCCACGGGTTACTATCAGCACATCAACTTCATTACGCTGAAACGCAGTGTGTAATGCGTTTTTTATTTGCGGTATTGCGGCGTCACCTTGCACGGCGGTCGGGTAAATAATGACATCGACGCTCGGATCGCGGCGTTTCATCACCGCTAACACATCTTGAATAGCTGCGCCTGTCGGCGACGTGATAACACCAACGCGGCGGATATGTTCAGGTAGTGGCCGCTTGCGCTCTTGCGCGAATAAGCCCTCGGCCGCTAGTTTTACTTTGAGTTGCTCAAACTGCTGCTGCAACAAGCCGATACCGGCCTCTTCCATGTGCTCAACAATGAGTTGGTAGTCGCCGCGCGGCTCGTACACCGTCACCCTTCCACGCACCAATACTTGTAAGCCATTTTGCGGGCGTACTTTGGCGCGCTGATTATTACCACGAAACATGGCACAACGTATCTGGGCGCGTTCATCCTTTAAGGTGAGGTACCAATGACCCGAGTTTGGAGCGGCAAAATTGGAGATTTCGCCCATCAACCATACGTGTCCAAAGCCCTGCTCTATTGCCTTGCGGATATCGCTGTTGAGTTGTGTGACGGTATATATCGACATGGGCAAATCATAGCACACCCGAAGTGCGTGCTACCATATCACATTTGGACGTCTAAACATCTTGACGGTTAAACGTAAGTATTGCTAAATTGAACTCATCCATTAATCGGCGTTGAGGTCATCATGGTTTTTCCGGTAGGACGCTCCTTTTATACAGAAACACCTTATGGACGGGTGAAAGGCTTTCGTTTTGGCAATATTGACGCAAAGCCCGAACATACGATTATTGTGCAAGGCGGTATCAGCGCCAGCGGTCAACTGTGGCGTTTAGATGGTCATGGATGGTGGCAATCGTTGCATCCGCTGTTTGCGCCGCACCCTGAGCTGCAAGTGATCAGTTTAGATTACCTCGGTGGTGTGGGCGGCTCTGATACACCAGCCGAACCTATTTCACTGGGCCAGCACGCTGAGGCTTATGCCAGCGTATTGCGTTCACTCGGTTTAACACAACCAGGTGCCTGGTTGGGCGGCTCGTTTGGCGGCGTGCTCGGTTTGCAATTGGTTCAGGATGGGCTCATTAAACCCGATTCACTGGTCGTTATTGGCGCGGCTCATCAACCTTCGGTGCAATCGGCAGCACTGCGCTTATTTCAGCAAGCGTTACTGCAACAAGCCGATTGTTCCCAGCAAGGCGTCGTGTTGGCGCGGGCACTTGCCATGTTGACTTACCGCAGCGCGGACGAATTTGAACAGCGTTTTAATGACGGCGACGAAGCCTTTAGCTATTTATTAGCGCAAGGTGAAAAGTTACTTAAGCGCCATGGTCAGCATGCGCAGAGCTTGTTTACCCATTTGACGCCTATTTTAAACGAGTACCGAATCGACCCATCACGCATCACCGTACCGGTACAACTGGTTGGCTTTGAATCCGATATTATTGCGCCACCGCGCTTGATGCATCAGCTAGAAGAAGCATTACCTGATTGCCGTGGGCTCGCCCTGATTGATACGCCTTTTGGTCACGACGGCTTTATTAAGAACGTAGCCGACTACGCCGCTGTTGTGCGCCATTTTTTACCCCAACTTAAGACGACACGGGGTACTCAATTGCCCCTGACCGAGGATATTTTATGAAAGACGAAACGTTAGCGATTCATCACGGGTATACCACCGATGCAACCACCAAGGCCGTTGCTACACCGATTTATCAGTCGGTCGCTTTTGAGTTTGATAACGCTCAGCATGGTGCCGATCTATTTGATTTAACGGTACCGGGTAATATCTATTCACGTATTATGAATCCGACTCATGATGTGCTTGAACAGCGCGTTGCCGAACTCGAACACGGGATCGCGGCGCTGGCTGTTGCATCGGGGATGGCCGCGATTGAATATGCACTGATCACGCTCGCCAGTCAGGGCGATAACATTGTCACTACACCGCAGCTCTACGGGGGCACCTACACGTTGTTCCGCCATATGCTGCCCTCGTTTGGCATTGAGGTGCGATTTGCTGAGAATGATACGGCAGAAGCGGTTGCTGCGCTCATTGATGACAACACCAAAGCCGTTTATTGCGAAACCATTGGCAACCCGGCAGGTAATGTGGCGGATTTAGAAGGCCTCGCTGAGGTCGCTCATGCCCAAGGCGTACCGTTAGTGGTTGATAACACAGTGGCTTCACCAGTGCTCTGTAAGCCCATCGATTTTGGCGCCGACATTGTCGTGCACTCGTTAACCAAATATATCGGTGGCCATGGTACCTCGGTCGGTGGCCTGATTGTTGACTCGGGTCGTTTTGACTGGATTAAACATAAAAACCGTTTCCCTCAGTTTAGTCAGCCGGAGCCGGCTTATCATGGCATTGTTTATACCGAGGCATTTGAAGCCGCTGCTTTTATTGCGCGTGTACGAACCGTCGCACTGCGCAATACCGGTGCGGCGATTTCACCGTTTAATGCGTTTTTAATCCTGCAAGGGCTCGAGACGCTACCGCTGCGGATCGAGCGTCATTGCGAAAACGCACTAAAAGTGGCTGAGTATTTGCGTGAGCATCCACAGGTTGAGTGGGTTCGTTTTGCCGGCTTTGAAGATGACGCCTATTACCAACGGGTGCAGAAATACATTAATGGCGGTGTGCCTGCTTCGCTACTGACCTTTGGTATCAAAGGTGGCTTTGAGGCGGGCGTGCGCTTTTACGACGCATTGGCGTTGTTCAAACGTTTGGTCAACATTGGTGATGCGAAAAGTTTAGCGTGCCATCCTGCCTCAACCACTCATCGTCAGCTCAATGAAAAAGAACAAGCGGCGGTTGGTGTGACACCTGAGGCGATACGTCTTTGCGTGGGGATCGAACACATTGATGATATCCTTGCGGATATCGAGCAAGCCTTACAGCAAGCATGAAAAAACGGGGCTGACGCCCCGTTTAATCATCTTATTCTTTGTCTTCTTTCTTGATATGGACATCCATTTGTGGGAACGGAATACCAATACCTTCTTCATCTAACCGATCTTTAATCTTTTCGAGTAAGTCCCAACGCGTTGGCCAGTGATCTTCGGTTTTAGTCCACGGGCGCACATTGAAGTCCACCGAAGAACTATTGAGTGCTGTAACGGTCACGACCGGCTCTGGATCTTGCAAGATGCGCTCGTCATTTTTGAGCACCTCCATTAATACTTTTTTGGTTTTTTGCAAGTTAGCGCTGTAACTGACACCGATCACTAAATCGATACGACGGATCGGTTCACGGTTGTAGTTAGTAATGGCGCTGCCAATCACTTGTGAGTTCGGTAGATAGACCACTTTACGATCCGGTGTTTTTAAGATGGTCTGGAAGATATTTATTTCTTCAACCGTACCTGCTGTTCCTGCGGCTTCCACGTACTCACCCGAACGAATGGGACGGAACATGATTAATAATACACCCGACGCGATGTTCGAGAGTGAACCTTGCAATGCTAAACCGATGGCAAGACCCGCAGCACCTAATATGGCAATAAACGATGTGGTTTCAACACCGATTTGATTCAATGCGACCATCAATGCGGCGATGAAAATCAGTGATTTAACAATGGCTGTTAAAAAGCTGATAACAGCATTGTCGACCTGCCGTTTTTGCATCCCTTTGCGCATGATTGAGGCGAGGATACGCGTCACTATTGAAGCGGCAAACAGAATAACAATCGCGACAATCACTTTGATCGAATATTCGATCAGCATGTCTTGGTTATTATTAATCCAATCAATTATAGCTTGCATCAAAATGTCCTTTTGTTGGCAAAGATACGGTTATATATAGCATCTGATTTCTTGAAGATGCGTTCAGATTAACGATTTATTTTTATCTCGGCAAGTCAACAACCACTAAATTGAGAAACGATAACGTCCCTGATTATCCGGTCGTCCTAAATAACTCAACATTTTTGCCAGTCCCTCGGGCGTTCTGGGATTGGGTTGCACCGTACCATTCACACGTATTGAGCTGGGGCTCACCGTGCCCTCGAAATTAAGACCTAAGCTGTTCTCTCCGGCCATCGACAGTGCTACTGCCCCGGCTTGTGCACAGCCAAGGTTCAGCGGAAAATCACCCAGCGTCTCCCAGCGGTGATTAACCAGTACCCGAATGTTCGAACCTGACGCGTTTCCTTTTAATGCACTACAAAGCTTGGCGCCCGACAGATCATTCAGTGCATAATTTTCTAATGCGATACGCCATTGTCCTTCTGTCTTTAGTGGCATATTAAAATTAACCAGTTGCATCAGCGGCGCCAACTCACCTGTCGCACGCAGTTGAGTCAATTCAATCGAACTCAATGACGCACTGCCTGATGCTTGCGCGGCCAGTGGATTATTTTTGCTCGGTACCGTCACTGAAAAGCCGAGTTGACCGGTAATCAGCTGACTCGGTGCCAGTGACCAGCTGACGTTATGAAAAGCGGTATGATTAACCACCGCATAACCAATCCGGCCTTGCCATAACGTGCCCGATACTTGCTCAACATAAATGCCGGCTGGCATTGGCAACCAATGCACCACTGCCGCCGGCATATAGGCAATCAGTGCAATGAGATAGACTGGAATTAACCACAACCACTTCTTCATGATTTCTCCGTTACCAACACTTGTCGCACACGTACTTTGCCGGGCTCGTCTAATCGCGCTAAATCGAGTGTTGTCACTTGCAATTGATAGGTCTGTTCAAGCGCATATAACCAGCTCATCGCTTGTTGATACGAGGTTTCATCGACACTGACGATGAGTCCATTGTTTTGCGGCTGCATCCGTGCAATTTGGATCTTATTGCTGGCAGCCGCTTCGTTGACGCGCTGCGACAACGACCCACTGACCTCGGATTGTGCTTGGGTTGCAGACAATGACTGATAGCGTGCCACTTGTTCACGCAGCCAGAGTAACTGTTGCTGTTGCCCCTCTAAGCGCCGTTCAGCTAATTGCTGGGCGCTATAGGTGGGTTGCCAGATGGCAAAGTAGATTATGGCAACGATGATAACAGCACCGAGCCCTTTCACGAGGTTTTGCTCACGTACCGCAAGTTGCGCCCAGCGCTGTTGCGCACTTTGTACTAGGGGCGTTTGCGTGAGTTTTTGTAGTAATGGTGTAAGACGACTCATGAACGACCTCCTTGATAGGCAATAGTCAAGGTGCCTGCGACACCGTCACCACGATTATTCAGCGCGCCCTGCTGCACCTCAAAACCGAGTTGTTGTGCTTGGTTCTGGAAGGCCTCGAATTGTGAGAAGTTTTGTGCCACTGCTTGCATCCGCAGTGCGCCATCTTGATAACGCAGCAACTCAAGGCTCAGCTGTGGTTGTTGTAAAAATGCCGGCGCCAACTGGTCCAGCATCGCTAATGCCGATGGCATGGCTTGATCATCGATACCTAAGGATTGTAATTGCTGACGCATTTGCGCACGTAGGTTAACGATGCGTGTTTGATTCGGAAACGTCTTTTTGTATAACGTTTCGGCTTGCTGCTGTAGCTGCTCTGCTTGGTGGTTTAAATAAGCCGTTTTGACCCAGCTACTGGCCAGTGTCACTGCGAGCGCAATACCCGCCGCCCACGCCAGCGGCTGCCAACGTATTTCAAGGGTTCGTTTGGCTCGCTTGGGAGCATACCGTTGACCGCGAATATCGAGACTCACCCGCTGTTTGGCAAACGCTACCATCGGCAGTTCACTGTTGGCAAATTCGAGCGCTAGCGCACTGTCGTTGAGCGCGATATCGGAATAAGCCACCACTTGGTTGGTTTGTGGGTACTCACTCTGTTTTAACCCGACCACGGCGTCCGCCAATGTTTGTTCAACGGCCAAACCATCCCAACGTCCCATACGAATGAGTACGTCGTCAGCAATTTGCACACCTGTCCACTGTTGCTCACTCTCAGGCTCTGGAAGCATCAGGTAGTCAACCGCCCACTCATCGGCTTCAAGATGTGCTGCGGCTAACCATTGCTGCCACTGCTGCATTTCACTATGACGGACAACCGCGACGGGGATCTGGCCTTCTTTAATGCCGTTTTCCGCCCAAGCAAAATGCAGGCTATCGATGTCATCTGCCAGTTCATCTTCCAACGCATAAGGAATTAGCTTATCGAGGTGACGTTTGCCACTGTTAGGAATGGTGACTTTACGCATCGAAATCGCTTGCCCCGGACACAACAGGGTCACCTGACAGCGCTTTGCCTGCTCGGTTAACTGCGTCAGTTCAGCTGGATCATTGAGCTCACCACTAGCAATCACTTCGGCACCTGAGGGCTGCCAAATCAGCCAACTTATTCTTGGCTCGGCATCGGAGGCCGGTAACCTGATGAGTAAGCGTTCTTGCATATCAATCTTCTCCCATGGCTCGGTACACAACACGCGCTTGACCTGCTGTCACATGTAGCACTGAGCGAGCGGTGGTCTCTAACGACCCCCATTGTATATAAGCTTGTAGTAAAAAGTACTCACTGCTAACAGCGAGTTCATCGAGCGAGCCGGTTTCACCGTCCTGCGCCCCCGTTAGTAAACTATCTTGCAGCAATTCTTCGCGGCTTTCATAGCCCTGTTCAGGGCGTGCTTGAATCAATTGTTTTGCACCATCCAAGGTTAGCTTACCTTGAGTCGCCGCCACCAGCAAAACCGCGCGCTCTTCATCGAGCGTGTTGACGTTAATACGTAACTCTGCGTTACCGGGAATAGCACATACGTAGGGCTTAATACGTTGCACAACTTCAGCCGTAAAACCTTTAATCATGCGCAACTCACTGACATCAAATAACAACCCATTGGCGGTTTGATAAGGGTGTGGTAACGCTTCGTAATCAGGGTCTTCAGCGCCACTTTGCGACAGTTCACTGTCGCTGTCGAGCCAGTCGGTCAGTGCGCCTGCCAAACTCTCGGCTTGGAAGGCATCAAGCTCTAGGCTGACGAGTAGTTGTTGAAACTGCTTGCGGCGTTTTTCAAGGCTAAGACCTTGCTGCTCAGTGCCAGCTAAACTGTTGAGGTTGAAACAACTACGTAAATCCTTTACTTGCGCAGCTATCTGTCCGCCTTCCACCGGGAACGGCCCGGCGCGTTGTGCCCAGTTCTGACTGGCATGAACGATACCGTCATCGCGTTCGATTTCCTGTTGCAGCACTTCCTTGAGAACGGCTTCGCCGCTTAGCCACATCCAATAGCTTTGTTCTGATTGTTCAAAGCTGGCCGTGCGCGTCACTTGGCGTTGTAATTGAGTACCCAAGTTCGTTGCAATGACAGCGATGATAGCCATCACCAACAACACGGTAATAAGAGCGACACCTTGCTGCTTACGCATTGTTATCACCCTCTTTCTTGACCGTTTGTGCCGGCTCAACACCGGTTAAAAAGCGCCGTCTAATTTCGCCGTAGTCTTCACTGTTAATCGTTAACTCGATGGCAGCTGGGAAGTCATCCGGTGTTTCCCAGCTGGTGCGCCAGCCGGCTTCAATGCCTTGATTCGATTGCGACTGTTGAGACGAACGATAAAAGCGTACTTGAAAGGACTTTACCCCCTCCAGCAGATCTTGCACCACAGGCTCACCACTGCGGTCGTTCACATACGGGTAGGTCATACGCTGTAAAACATTATCTTGCACGCGATAGACCACCGGCTGAAGTTCACTGCGTGGCAACATTAAGCCAGGGTTATCGTAACCGCTGCGCACAAATCCTAAGACGCCACTTTGTGATTCAATAATGCGTTCGTCGTTAGTAATCAGCTGTTGTGCGACTTCTAAACCATTGGGACGCGTCGGCTTAGGCACCGCTTGGCGCATGTCTTGTTGGATAAGCAGCCAAGTGAATTGCAGTTGTTCGATACGCTCGGAGGATTCTTCTGACAAGCTTTTGGTACGCGACATTTGATCGAGCACCGTGTAACTTGCGAGCCCTATCAAAGTAAAAATAACCATGGTGACCATGATCTCAACTAAGGTGAAACCGCGTTCAGAGCGCATTATCGCCTCCGTCGGTATCGGCTAATTGAGGTTTACGAACATATTGGGTCAGTCGCGCCCATTGGTAATCCTGCTCCCCCTGTGTGACTTCAATAGTCACCGCCACCACATTGGGTGTGACCGTTTCAACCACTTGTTGCCGCCACTGCCACTCAACGCCGCCTTGGCGTTCACTACCGCGCTGATTATCTTTAAGCGGCCAGGTGGTTGTTAGATTCAGTTCGGTCAGTCGGTTAGCCGCTACGTACTGGGCAAAGGTGCGCTGTTGGATGGTGCTTAAACTATTAAGGTGACCGCTTGCAGCCGACACAGCCGCCAGTGCCGCCATCGCAAAGATGGCGATGGCAACCATGACCTCGATTAATGTAAAACCACGATTATTGCGTTTCATCACTATCTGCTATGCGAGTGGTCCAAGCGCTATCAGCAATTAACCAGTAGCTCGGTTCGGTACCAAAGGGCGCGGCAAACTGAATCGAAAATTGTGTCAACTCGCCTGTCGGCAGTATCAGCAACTGAGGCATCGGCTGCTCTTCGTCGTCATTATCATCAGACGGCGAAAACAGGGTGTTTTCTAACTGCTTTTCTTGCGCAATAAAGGGCGGCTCATCGATACGCCATTCGAGACTGAGGTTATCTTGGTAATCCTGAGCGGCTAAACCCTTCTCATTGACCGCTTGCCAACGCCAGCCTTCTTCGCTTTGCTGCCACCTTAAAAACTCATACCCTTCGGTCTTAAGTAACAACCCGAGCGGACGTTGCTCTATCATCGCGCGTTCCCGCGCCCACTGGAGCTGGGCTTTCAGTGTGGCGGCGGCGGTTTGTGGCGTGGTTTCATCGCGGGTCATGCTCGGCACAGTAAATACCACCGATGCAGCAATCAAACCCACGATCGCCATCACCACGAGAATCTCAACAAGGGTAAACCCTGATGGCTTGCACGCCGATGAGCGCATTACTTAGTTGGATTCGTTGTCTTGTCCGATCATCCAGTTACCAAAATCATCATCAGTGCCTGGCTGTTGATCGGGACCGGGTGAGAAAATATCGATATCGTCGTACTCACCGGGGTTAAGTAACATATAGTCGTTACCATACGGGTCTTGCGGCAGACGTTGAATATAGCCGCCATTGCGGTAGTTGCGCGGTTGCGGATCAACGTTAGGCCGCTCCACCAAGGCTTCTAGACCTTGTTCTGTGGTTGGAAACATGCCGTTATCTAAGTGATATTGCGCTAACGCGTTCTCAAGCGAGACTAAATCTGCTGTTACTTTCTGTTTATTCGCCTGCTCTTGGCTGCCCAACACATTGGGTAGAATCATGGTAGCTAGAATACCGATGATGGCGATAACCACCATAATTTCGACCAATGAAAAACCTTGATTTTTACGCATCATATTTAAAACCCTATACTCTGGTTCAACTGCAAAATTGGCTGAATAATTGACAATACAATAAAGAATACAATCCCGGCCATCGAAACGATAAGCACCGGCTCAAAGACTTTGAGTGATATTTGCACCAATGATTCAAATTCTCTGTCTTGGTTATCTGCGGTGCGTCGCAACATTTGCTGTAACTCACCGGATTTCTCACCTGCGGCGATCATGTGGAGCATCATTGGTGGAAACAAACCGGTTTCTTGCAATGCCGCACGCAGTGATGCCCCCTCACGTACCCGCGTTGCCGCTTCGTCCACGGCTTCTCTGATCGCACGGTTACCAATCACCGTGGCGGTAATTTTAAGCCCATCGAGTAACGGCACTGCCGATGATGTAAGTATACTCAAGGTACGCGCGAAACGTGCAGTACTGACGCCCCGAATCACTCGACCTAGCAACGGCAACTTTAACAGCCGTTTATGGTATTTAAGCTCATGTTCGGGCTTCTTTAACCATTGCTTAAAGGCAAACACTAACACCACAATTCCGGCTAAGATAAACAAGCCCCAGTTCTGCAAAAACTCCGATAAACCAATCATAAATTGAGTGGTGGGTGGTAACGTCTGTCCGAGGGTAGAAAAGTTGTGCACGATTTGCGGCACAATAGACACTAGCAGAAAGATCACAATACTGATCGCCACTAGTGTCAGCATCACTGGATACACCAAGGCTTGCGTCAACTGGCTCTTCATATGCTGGCGTTGTTCGGTGTAATCGGCTAACTCATCCAGGACTTGATCCAAGTGGCCTGACTTTTCACCGGCCGCGACCATCGCTGTGTAGAGCGAATCGAACACGCCGGGATATTCCGCCATCGCCTCCGCCAGACCATAACCTTCGACTACTTTACTGCGCACCGCCATAAGTAGTTGTTTCATGCGTGGCTTTTCACTTTGATCTGCCACGGCGAGCAAACACTGTTCGATCGGTAAAGCCGAGTTGACCAAGGTCGATAACTGACGGGTAATCAGCGCAAGATCTTGTGCTTTGACACGGCGTACACGACGCCAACGACTTTGCTGCTGGCCTTTCTTGTGTTCTTGTTCGGCGGCGGGCATAACATCCATAGGGATGAGCCCTTGATCGCGTAATTGCTGACGCACCTGGCGAATGGTGTCTGCTTCGATGATGCCTTTTTTCTTACGCCCATCTGCCGCCAGCGCATGATACTCAAAAGCCGCCACAGATTACTCCTCGCGCGTCACGCGCAAAACTTCCTCAAGGGTGGTTACGCCATGGCGTACTTTCGCCAAGCCATCGCTGCGAATGCTCGGGGTATTCTTACGCACATAGCGTTCAATGGATTGCTCGCCGTGACCGTTATGAATGAGCTCACGTACGTGCTCATCCACTTCGATGAGTTCGTGTATGCCCGTGCGTCCGCGATAACCTGTCTGGTTGCACTTCTCGCAACCTTGCGCTCGGTAAATCGTCAACGCTGAATCGGTCACACCAAGTAGCGCCCGCTCTTTTTCATCTGCCTGATGCGGCTGCTTACAGTCTGGGCACAAGGTCCTTACTAAGCGCTGTGACAACACCGCGAGTAGGCTTGAAGACAACAAGAATGGCTCTACGCCCATGTCTTCTAAGCGTGTTATCGCGCCTGCTGCGGTATTAGTATGCAGCGTCGACAAAACCAAGTGACCGGTTAATGAAGCCTGTACAGCAATTTGTGCAGTTTCGATATCGCGAATCTCACCGACCATGACGACATCAGGGTCCTGACGCAAAATCGCACGTAAGCCCCGCGCAAAGGTCATATCAACACGCGGATTAACCTGCGTCTGCCCGATACCATCAATTGCATATTCTATCGGGTCTTCAACCGTCAAAATGTTGCGGTCTTTCGAATTAATTTCGGTCAGTCCGGCATAGAGCGTGGTCGACTTACCCGAGCCGGTAGGACCGGTAACCAAGATAATACCGTGAGGTTTATGGATCAGCTCGGCGAATACTTCGCGGTTAGCTTCTGTCATACCGAGTTGCTCTAGATTAAGACGGGCATTGTTTTTATCTAACAAACGCAGCACCACGCGCTCACCGTGATTCGATGGCATAGTCGAAACCCGCACATCGACGGCACGTCCGGCAATCAGTAAAGAGATACGACCATCTTGTGGCACTCGCTTCTCGGCAATATCCAGCTGCGCCATAACTTTAATACGCGAAACCAACAATGAAGACAGCTTGCGATTAGGTGTCAGCACCTCACGCAGAACGCCATCGATACGAAAGCGAATGGTTAACTGCTTCTCGTAGGTTTCGATGTGAATATCTGATGCACCTTCTTTAATCGCCTCGCTCAACATCGCGTTGATCAGTTTGATAATAGGCGCGTCATCTTCACTCTCTAATAAATCTTCGGTTTGCGGCAGCTCATCCGCTAATGAGAATAAATCGGACTCATTGCCGATATCTTCCATCAGTTGTTTCGCCTCGGATGAGTCGCGCTGATAGGCTTGGGTCAACAAACGCTCAAATGCTTCGGTATCGTGCCGTTGTAAGGTAAATACCTCGCCTAAACGACGCCGTACCTCAAGTAGCGTCTCTGCTGACGCGCCGTCGCGATGATGCACGACGGGCGGCTCGCCATCTTCAACCACAACACCAAAACGCTTAGCAAAGCTAAAAGGTAAGCGCTTTGTGGCAATATTGCTGGCATCAGTCATCTTGCTGCTCTTTTAACTCTTCTTTAATCGCGCCCTTTTCGTTGAGGTACTCCTCAAAGCTCGGCGGCAAGGTTAAATCGCTGTTCCAGTCGTTCATCACTGGTGTTTCTTTGTCAGGCATCAGTGCCACACCACGAGACCGACGATCGAGTTGTAGTGCTCGCATGTAGTTGTATTTTTGCTTACTGATATCAGAGAGCTTACTACCGTTACGAACGATAGTTGGCCGGATAAATACCATCAAGTTGCGCTTTTGTGTGGATGTTGAGGTTGAACTGAACAACCGACCGATAAAGGGAATATCGCCAAGTAATGGAATCTTCGATACCGATTCTTGGACATCCTCATCTATCAAACCGCCTAAAACGATAGTTTCGCCGTCCTCAGCCATCACGGTGGTCTTTAACTCGCGTTTGTTCACGATAACATCGACCGATGTTGCGCCACTTAGACTCGAGACTTCTTGTTCTATCACCATTTGTACGGCATTACCCTCGTTAATTTGCGGGGTGACCTTGAGCTTAATACCGATTTCTTGGCGATCCACTGTTTGGAATGGGCTTTGGTTATCATTGCCGAGTGTGGAGCCTGTGATCGTTGGTACTTCCTGACCGACGAGAAAACTGGCTTCTTCGTTATCAACTGTAACAATACTTGGTGTGGCTAAGATATTAGAGTTGGTATCTTGTGAAACAGCTTGAACAACCGCCGCCCAATCATTTTGGATTGTTCCAAACATCATTCCGTTTACGTTGCCAAGCAAGTTCGCTAGAAGCTCTAAATTGCCACGCTCTTCGGGATTGGTCGTTGTCACTGTTTGACCATTATCGTTGACAGTAGTCACAGATGTACCCTCGCGCGGGCGAGCCTGGTATGCTGCTGCGGCTAAACTACCGATCGGAACTTGGTTACCCGTATTGTATTGAACTAAGCCGCCATTTTCACTGATCCATTGAATACCAAAATCGACATTATCGCCTTCTAATACCTCGACGATAATCGCCTCGACTTGCACTTGCGCTCGACGAATATCGAGATCACGGATTACGTTCTCAAGCGCTGCTAACATGTCGGGTTCGGCGGTTATTACCACAGTGTTAGTGGATTCATGCGCACTGATACTGATGCTGTTATCAGCACGGTTTCGTACCGAATTCTGGCCCGTTTGTTTCGCTTCTTCCGCTTTGATCGACTGACTGACGTTTTGTAATACTTCGACCATTTCCTCGGCGCGCGCATACTTGAGGTAGTAAACGCGGGTGTTACCCTCAGTTTTAAGGTCTTGGTCGAGTTGCTTTATCAATTTAACAACCCGAGAACGTGCGCGCGGCTCACCGCTGACAATAACGCTGTTACTGCGTTCATCGGCGACAATTTTCGGAATCAATAATGCAGGAGTGCCATCGGCATTCGCTTTTTCAAATAAATTTTGCGCAATCCCTACCAGTTCACGTGCCGAAGCATACTGCAGTTCCACGATGTCGACATCCTGGTCACCGGCTTTATCAACACGTTCGATAATTTGCACCAAACGTGAAATCGTCTCGGCACGACCTGTCATCATGATGACATTGGAGGGGTCATAGCTTACCACCATACCGCCGCCCGTTTGGTCGTTTAACTGACGTAATAACGGTGCCAACTCACGCACTGAGACGTTTTCTACCGGCACCACCCGAGTGATCATGGTGTCGCCTTGTTCGTTTTGGTCACCCGCAACCACCGGCAAAGGCGCATGTTGAGCGTCTTTATCACGGATAACTTTAATCACCCCCGAATCCATCTGCACCGCAGCAAAGCCATACACTTCTAGGACATTCAAAAAGAATTGATAATACTGATCTTCGTTCATTACATCGTAGCTACGCACATCGATGGTGCCACGCACATTCGGATCGATAATAATGGTTTTACCCAAGTTACGACCGACCACCTGTATAAACTCAGTAATATCCGTATTTTTAAAACTAGCGGCGTATTCTTGCGCAATTGACGGCGCAGGCATCGTCATTGATACCGAACCGACTGCAATGGCCAGCGCACTCAACCATGTTTTTGGACCAAAACGGGTAACTGTCATAATTATTATTCCTGCTGGTTAGGAAGCTGCAGACTCAGCTCGATACGCTCGCCGTTACGTAGCACCGTCACATTTGCTTCGGTTGCGTCCTGTAATTGGCTGCTCAACTCTGAGGCTTGTTGCATATCGGTCAAGTCATAACCGTTGATTGCGACGGCTAAATCGCCTTCCTGAAAGCCTGCTTGATAAAATATATCGGCCTGATTACCAGGCGAAAGGCGGTAGCCTTGTAAGCTACCTTGCTCTAAAACGGGTGTGATAGAAACGTAGTCTAATAGTTGACCCGGATCTTGTTTAACTCTTTGCAATGCGTTCGCGGTGTCTTTCGGTTCATTAGCGTCAGTTTTATCACTACTTTCGACAACTAACGATAATGCTGGACGGTCTTCACCAATGTCCTCTAATTGCAATGTTTCTAAACGCCCACCGTTATCGAGAATGACACGATCGGCAAGGATTTGTTCCACACTGACACGGCTTCGCCCTATCGTATCACCGACAATGTAGGTCGATTGCTTACCCGCCTGCTCAATAATAGCCGCTGACCGCTCGGGGCGCGAACTGGCAGAGACTCCGACTAAACGCACGTTCAATGACGTTTTAGGTGCGTTTGCATAATCATTACCATGCGTTTGGGTACCGGCCTGCTGACGGCCAAAAATAGGCAATTGCTGTAACTGAGCGAGATCGACACTTTGGTTGTCGCGACTTTGTGAACGCACGTCTACGTCTGGACGTTGCTGAGTCTCTGGCGTGGGCGTAACAAACCACCACGTTGCTTGCGCAGCAACAATGACGACCCATATCCACAAAAGCACCGTTACTAAGGTGATCGAGCGGGATATCCACTGACTCGCGTTCTGGGTTGATGGCGTTAGGCTTATCAATTTAATTCACTTTTATCGTTGTTGTTTTACCGAAGCAATGCACTACATCCGTATAGGAATTTGATACAATATACGCAACTTGATGGCTAGCGCTAGTCTCGCATCGTCGAATTATAGTAATTTGATGTTTTGGCATTGTAGCGTAGGCACGAGTAGTCAACAATCGATTAACACTAATTTTATAATATTTTCGTGACGATTTTATGACACAAGACAGTGGTGTAAGGCTCGACAAATGGCTCTGGGCAGCGCGCTTTTATAAAACGCGGGCGCTTGCACGTCAGATGGTTCAATCTGGCAAAGTACACGTTGCAGGTAAACGCAGTAAACCCTCTAAGCTCGTGCAGATAGGTGATCGAATTACCTTACGACAAGGCTTTGACAGCAAAGAGGTCGAAGTATTGGGGCTGAGCGAGCAACGACGGGGAGCGCCTGAGGCACAATCACTTTACCAAGAGTCTGAAGCGAGTATAGAGAAACGCGAGCAGAATGCTGAGGCGCGTAAGTTGAATGCGCTTTACAACCCACATCCCGACAAACGTCCGGATAAGAAACAACGCCGGCAACTGATTAAAATGAAAGATGGTGGTAATACATGACAACCCAGCTTGACTATCCAACCGATCAACTCGCGCGCTACAGCTTTGCAGAGCAAGATGTACGCGGCGAGATGGTGCAATTGACCAGTAGTTACCAAAGCTTAATTAAAGGACATCAGTATCATCCGGCGGTACAACAGTTGCTTGGTGAAATGATGGCGGCCGTTTCGTTGCTGACTGCGACACTCAAGTTTGAAGGTCATATTGCGGTGCAACTGCAAGGCGATGGACCGGTTAATTTTGTCGCTGTTAATGGTAACCATGCATTAGAACTACGCGGTATTGCTCGGGTGCGCGCTGATATTGGTGAAACTGATTTACGCAGCCTGATTGGCCGCGGGCAACTGATTATTACCTTGACTCCGCAAGATGGCGAGCGCTATCAGGGCGTTGTCAGTGCCGACGCCGATTCACTCGCAGAGGTTATTCAAGACTACTTCGAACAGTCTGAACAGTTGTCGACCCGCGTTTGGCTATTCGCCGATGGCGAGCATGCTGCGGGTATGTTTTTACAACGCATGCCTGCCTCGGGGAAAGACATGGTTGGCTTTGAGCACTTGGCGACCTTGACCGAGACCGTGACCGCACAAGAATTGTTTACACTTCCGACTGAACAACTGCTGCATCGTCTGTATCACGAAGAAACCGTACATATGTATCCATCGCAACCGGTTAGCTTTGTATGTGGCTGTTCGAAAGAGCGCACATTAGAGGCATTGGCGTCAGTCCCTGTTGACGAGCTTAAACAGATCCTTGAGCAGGATGGCGAGATTGTCATGACCTGCGACTACTGTCTGACGGAATATGTTTTTAAAGACGAAGACTTTGCGTAGCCGCGCGGCTACGCATGGATAAAAAAAGAGGTCCTGAGGACCTCTTTTTGTGCTATTTGCTCTTCTTAACAAACTTCATCAACCGACGACGTTTGCGTTGCTGCGATAGCGTCAGGTTGTTCTTCTTACCGGCGTACGGGTTTTTCGGCTCTCGGAACTCAACTTTAATCGGTGTTCCCATGACCCCAAGCGCCTTACGGAAATAGTTCGTTAAATAGCGCTGATAAGAACCTGGCAAGCGAGTAACCTGATTACCGTGGATCACGATACGCGGTGGGTTATAACCCCCAGCATGCGCATATTTCAGTTTCACTCGACGCCCCCCAACCAATGGCGGCTGATGCTCTTCTTGTGCCATCTCCATAATCTTGGTCAACTTAGAGGTCGACACACGTTGCGTCGCACTCTTATAAGCTTCTTCAACGGACTCAAATAAGTGACCAACGCCCGTACCATGTAGCGCTGAGATAAAGTGCAAACGGGCGAAGTCGACAAAGCCTAGGCGACGATCGAGTTCCCGTTTAATTTCATCCTTATGGTCTTGCTGCAAACCATCCCATTTATTGACAGCGATCACGATCGAACGACCGGCGTTCAGCGCAAAACCAATCAGGTTAAGATCTTGGTCGCTGATGGTTTCCCGTGCATCAATAACCGCTAAAACTACGTTGGCATCTTCGATTGCCTGCAGGGTCTTAACCACTGAGTATTTTTCAATCGCTTCATCAATACGCCCCCGACGCCGCACACCTGCGGTATCGATCAAGACATATTCTCGTCCATCGCGCTCCATGGGGATGTAGACTGAATCACGCGTAGTGCCAGGCATATCAAACACCACCACTCTATCTTCACCAAGAATACGGTTAGTGAGTGTTGACTTACCTACATTTGGCCGCCCAACAATAGCAAGCTTTAACGGTAACGCATCGTAATCAATTTCGTCGTGCTCCAGATCTTCGCTATCCGGCTCATCCGGCACGATAACGTCTGGGTAGTCGTCGGCTAACGGCTTAAAGCATGAATCCAACAAATGTTCAACACCGCGCCCGTGCGCCGCCGCGATGCCATAGAGGTTACCTAGTGCCAGCGAATAAAAGTCTGCCATTGCAGAATCCGCATCGATTCCATCAATCTTGTTAGCAACTAAGTAAACTTTTTTCTTTTGTTTACGCAGATGAGTCGCGATCGCTTGATCACCTACGGTGACGCCGTCGCGTGCATCGACCAAAAACAAGACAACATCAGCCTCTTCAATCGCTTGCAGCGATTGTTTAGCCATCACCTCGTCAATACCCTCTTCATCACCGTGAATACCGCCGGTATCGACAACTATGAACTGATAACCGTCGTAATTGGCTTGGCCATACTTACGATCACGGGTCAAGCCCGGGAAGTCTGCTACCAGCGCATCCCGAGTTCGAGTTAAACGATTAAATAATGTAGATTTGCCTACATTGGGTCGACCTACTAAGGCCACGACAGGTAACATGTATAGCGATTTCCTAATTTACCTCGATAGCGTATAAGTCGCCATCGCGGGTTTGTACGTAAAGAGTGTTGCCGTCGGATACTGGCTGCGCGTAAATTCCATCTCCGCCCAATTCCATACGACCAACTATTTCTCCCGAGTTTGCCGAGAGTATGTGGAGGTAACCCTCAAAGTCACCGAGAGCTAAATAATTACCTACTTTCTTAGGTCCGGTGAGTGCTCTTCCAAACAGCTCGTTATTGCTCCACTGCTCAATACCACCTTGAATATCCAGCCCAAACACGTGACTATCCGCATCGGTTAAATAGATGCTACCCGTGTCGACTAAGAGATTTTCATAAGAACTGTAATCACGCTTCCAACGCACTTCACCCGAACGCAGCTCTAGCGCAACGAGTTCGCCGTTATAAGCGATCATATAAATCACACCGCCCACGACCACTGGGTTGGCATCAATATCTGCTAACGACTCTAGCTCAGTGGCACCGGTCGGCTCGCCCACCGTTTGCGTCCAAGCTTGCTGACCGCTAGTGCCAATTAAGACCGAAGCTTTGCCTGATGCATCACCTAAAATCACACCACCGCTTACGATCGTTGGTGCCGAAGCGCCGCGTAAAGTTAGGGTGGGTGTCTGATATTCGAAAGTCCAGTTCTGTTCACCGGTGTCAGCCGAGAGGCTAATCACTTTGCCGCCGGTTGTGTGCACCACAACCATACCATCACCCACGGCTGGGTCAGATGTGACCTCATTGCCCACTTCAGCATGCCAAACAAGTTTGCCTGTTTCGGTATCTAGTGCGACAACATCACCGTTTTCGGTGCCCAAAAACAACTTATTATATTGAGCGACTAAGCCACCGGCGATACGAGCCGGGAAGGGTGAAGCAAACAAGCCTCCAAACCAGCTATCGTCTGAACCTTCGTTAATTTCTATCAGGCTATGTAAATTAACTTGCCACAGGGTTTCACCGGTTTCTTTATCAAACGCTTTAACAAGGCCCTGTCTATCGGCGGCAAATACCTTGCCATAGGCTACCGTTGGGTTGAGCCGTGAAAAATAATCGCCGATGCCATCGCCGACCGAACGTTCCCACTTGATCCGTGTATCGACCTGTTGGCTGACTGGTTGTAACGGAGCGACTTTGATTTCTTCGTCGTCATCACCGAAAAGAGAACACGCCGACAATGAAAGCCCTGCTAAGGCAATCAGGCTGGTACGAAATAAAGATTTCATCGCTGTTTTAGACTGCATTATGACTTCGCCAAGCTGTTGAGTTTGAGTTCTACCGCTGGAGACAGAGTCGAACCGTCGCTGTTGAGTGCTTTTTCATAAGCTTCACGTGCTTTTGCCGTATCGCCTTGAGCAACGTATACATCGCCCTTAATTTCGTTAGCGAATGCCAAATACGCTTTTGGTAGTTCAACGTTAAGAACATCGAGCGCAGGCTGATATTGCGCTTGTGCTGCCAACACACGCGCCAGACGAACACGCGCAATCGCTGCTAGATTATCATCAGCACCACCATCAATCACGGATTGGAACGATGTGACCGCTGTTGCTAAATCACCTTCATCCGCGGCAAAACGACCGAGCTGCAACGCTGCTAGATAACCGTATTGCGAATTTTGATGCGATTTAATGAAGTTTTGTGCATTACTTATCGCACCTTCTTCACCCGCATTGAGCTGGCTCACGACCGCTTCGTAGCCGCGTGATGCGGTGTTTTGCGCTTCGATGGTCGCTTTATCATAATAGCGCCAACCAAAGAACAAGCCTAAGCCAATGATCGCACCTGCGATGATGCCTTTACCGTGTTCGGCCCAAAACTCTTTAATTCGTTCTACTTGTTGTTCTTCTGTTTGATCCACAGGACACCCCTATTCTTGTGTCAATGGTTTGAGCGCAACGACCAGTTCGCCCCAACCAAGTGTTTGTTGGTCATCAGTCGTCCGCAAGGGTTTGACCGTTAACTGATTATTTTCTAATTCATTCTCGCCTAAAATCAGCGCCACTTCAGCGCCGGATTTATCGGCTTTCTTAATTTGCTTTTTCATTGCACCGCCGCCGCTGTGCACCACGATGCGCAGGTCCGGTAGTTCATTTCTCAGCTTTTCGGCAACAGCTTGAGCGTTAAGTTCCGCAGCTTCACCTAAAGGCATTAAATAGGCATCAACGGCACGTCGCGGTGCAAGTTTCTCTTGTTCTTGGAGCAGCAGAACTAAACGTTCCATGCCCATGGCAAAGCCAACAGCCGGTGTTGCCTTACCACCTAATTGCTCAACCAGGCCATCGTAACGGCCACCCGCACACACGGTACCTTGCGCGCCTAAAGCGGTAGTGACCCATTCGAACACGGTGCGGTTATAGTAATCAAGACCACGCACAAGACGTTCGTTGAATACATAGGAAATCCCTGCTGCATCGAGGCGAGCTTTTAACTCATCAAAATGTTGCTTGGATTCTTCGTCCCAGTAGTCCGATAACTTAGGTGCCTGTTCTAACAGTTGCTGCGTATTGGCATCTTTCGAATCCAAAATACGTAGCGGGTTAGTGTCGAGTCGGCGTTGACTGTCTTCGTCTAATTCGCTCTTATATTGCTCTAAATAGTCACGCAGCGCATCACGATAGCGTGCCCGCGCTTCATTTGAACCAAGCGAGTTAAGTTGCAACTCAACTTGATCGGCCATACCCAGAGCTTTCCAAAGTCGAGCTGATAAGAGAATCACTTCAGCATCGGCATCGGCACCTTCAAGGCCAAAAGTTTCAATACCAAATTGATGAAATTGGCGATAACGCCCTTTTTGTGGACGCTCGTAGCGAAACATGGGGCCCATGTACCACAAACGTTGAATCTGATTGTACAGCAAACCATGTTGGTTACCGGCTCGCACACAGCTCGCCGTGCCCTCGGGACGCAGGGTCACACTCTCACCGTTCCGATCGTCAAAAGTGTACATTTCTTTCTCAACGATATCGGTCACTTCACCAATCGAACGCTTGAACAGTGCCGTGCTCTCAAGCACTGGCATGCGTATTTCTTGATAGCCATAGCTTGCGGCAACTTGACGGATTATCGCCTCGACCTGTTGCCAAGCAGCTGTCTGCTCTGGTAACAGGTCGTTCATTCCTCGAATTGCTTGGATGGTCTTTGCCACGGTTACTCTTCCGTTTAGCCTACAAAATAAGCGCGTATTATAGAGTCTTTACGACGGCGGGTAAAATCAGTTGTCGATTTCTTTTACATCAATGCGATGCTTTTTTATATATTCTACGCGATCACGGATTTGAGCTTCCAATTGATCCACGAGATCATTGTTATCGAGCCGCAGTTTTTGGCGCTCACCACCAATATACAAACCACTCTTGCTTTTGGCACCGGCAAGACCGACTTCTGAAATCAATGCTTCACCGGGACCATTGACCACACAGCCAATCACAGAAACATCCACCGGCTCGGTGATGTCCTCGAGTCGCTGCTCCAACGCATTCACCGTAGAAATCACGTCAAACTCTTGCCGTGAACAGCTGGGGCAGGCAATAAAGTTGATTCCGCGCGAGCGAATACGCAGCGATTTCAACATATCGAAACCCACTTTGATTTCTTCGACAGGATCCGCGGCAAGTGACACGCGTAATGTGTCGCCAATGCCTTCTGCTAACAGCATGCCTAAACCAATGGACGACTTAACCGAACCACTGCGAAGGCCACCGGCTTCGGTAATACCTAAATGTAAGGGTTGATCGATTTGCTTCGCTAAAAGACGGTACGATTCTACCGCTAAGAACACATCGGATGCTTTAACACTGACTTTAAAATCTTGAAAGTCTAAACGGTCCAAGATATCAACATGTCGCATAGCTGATTCAACGAGCGCTTCCGGTGTCGGTTCACCATACTTCTCTTGCAATTCACGCTCTAACGAACCGCCGTTCACACCGATACGAATCGGAATATTTTTGTCGCGCGCGGCGTCTACAACTGCGCGAATACGATCTTCACGACCGATATTGCCCGGGTTAATTCGTAAACAATCAACGCCGTATTCAGCCACTTTAAGTGCGATGCGGTAATCGAAGTGAATATCGGCAACAAGGGGAACAGGGCTTTGTTGCTTAATCAGCTTAAACGCCTCTGCTGCATCCATCGTTGGCACAGAGACACGAACAATATCAGCACCAGCGGCTGCAATACGTTTTATCTGTTCAACAGTCGCTTGAACATCCGTCGTTTCAGTATTCGTCATTGACTGAACAGCAATGGGCGCATTGTCTCCAATCGGCACATTACCTACATAGATCCGACGGGAAGGTCTGCGCTTAATTGGATTTTCGTGCATCATAACGGCTTACACTCGGTCTTTTAATTACTTGAAGGAATCGTTAATCGTGCGACACGATCTTGACGATAATTTGATAAGTCTAACGCATTACCTGCATAGGTAATAGTCACGGCGGCGGGCTTGCAGATGGTCGCCGAAAACGGCGCTTTACCAGGTACCGGCATACGATAGCCCTGTGCTTTTGTACCAATCGCTTGCACTTCACCATCGGCGTCTTCAACTTTTACCCAGCACTCTTCGCTGAACTCCATCACTAAATCGGCGGCTAGTGCGGTATTGTCTGCTTCATCTTCATCGCCGCCAGATACTGAGTTAGCGTCGCTGCTCGCCGACACTGTTGGCTCAGGTTCTGACGCAGTATTTTGCTCTGCGGTGCGTGCTTCACGCGGTTCGTTCGCATCACTTTCTTGCGCCACCTCCGACATCGCTTCGGATGTGACTTGTTGGTTTGATGACGTTTCTGGCATCTCTGCGACAGGTTGCTCAATCGTGTCTGGGCTCATTTCATCCTGTTGGGCAGGATCATTAATACTTAATGAAGTACTTGCATCGGCAGCACTGACTTCAGATTCAAGCAATGGCTGTTCGCTCGAAGTGGCTTCTTGCGCCTGATTTGATTGACGCAGAGTCGGTGTATCTGTGCTGTCCTCTTGTTGCGCTGAGTCGGTTTGTTCAGTAACCGCTTGTTCGACATCATTGCTCAACTTCGAGAAGCTCAAATCACTGTCTTGCCACCACCAAATTACCAACGCGATAACGACCACAACCACTAGCCAAGTGATCATCATCAATCGGTTATCGCTCTCTTGATGTTTTACTCGACGCGAAAAGCTTTGCATCGGCGTGCTTTCAGGTTCTTGGATATTCAGGGATTTGTAAGCTTCATCAATTTTGCTTTGATCAACACCTAACAATTTGGCGTAAGCACGGAGGTAGCCTTTGACAAAGGTGGTCGTTGAAAAGGTGTCATAGTCATCTGCTTCAATCAGTTCAATGACCTGTAAACGCAAACGTAAACGATCAGCGGCCTCGCGAGGCGTCATCGATTTTGCCTCACGCGCTTCTTTAAGAATGTGTCCCGGACCTGCAATGGGGCGACGTGATTGCTCTTGCGACGACATTAGTTCTTCGTTATTTGAGTCTGCGCTTGAGTTGTTATTTGCAGATGAATTATCGGCAGTCATGATCTTTGGATCGTTCCCTAGTTTAACTAAAGTTGAGCGAATTACATTCTAGTGATGTTGTGCACAGTGATTTTGCTGGCTCGCTTGCGCGCCTAATCGTTGGGCTTGCGCAAATGCACGCTGAGCGGCTTGCTGCTGACCTGATAGACACAGCGCTACGGCATAGTTGTTGTGCAGAACTCCGCTCATAGGTTGCCATGATAATGCTTCTTGGTAAAGTAGCAACGCAGAATTGACACGTTCTTTACGTAAATACCAGTGTCCTAGGGCTAACACAGTGTCTACTCGCTTTGGGTCTGCCAAAAATGCCTGTTTAAAGTGCCGTTCGGCGTGGTCAAGCTGGTTCTGGGCTAAATAAGCCATTCCCGCTCTCAAATGGGCATCCACTACCGTTTCATCAGTGGAAACAGAACAGGCCGTTAAAGCAAATCCTATCGCTCCTAGGATAAACCTATGCATTGAAGTTACTCCTTACTTAGTCACTCAAGGCATAGGTATTCATCACTGTCTAGTCTGACTTAACCTGAATAGCATCACCGCCGCGCTGCGCTTGCTGACGTTTTAGGATACGCTTAGTGCGGTCGATAACATCGCCTACGAGCTGACCGCATGCGGCATCGATATCGTCGCCTCGAGTTTTACGAACCATAACAGTAAAACCATAGTCCATTAATACTTTAGCGAAACGGTCAATGCGCGAATTACTCGAACGACCATAGTCGGAACCTGGGAATGGATTAAACGGAATCAGGTTGATTTTGCTCGGTGTATCTTTAAGCGTACGAGCGAGCTCATGCGCTTGGTCCATCGAGTCGTTTACGTGATCGAGCATGACATACTCAACCGTCACTTTATGCTGAGCTTTTGACTGCTCAACGTATTTACGACTCGACGCTAAAAACTGTTCGATGTTGTACTTTTTATTAATCGGTACGATTTCATTGCGCAGCTCGTCGTTAGGCGCATGCAACGAAATAGCGAGCATTACATCGATTTGCTCGCGTAGCTTGTCCAATGCCGGTACCACACCTGAGGTACTCAAGGTAACTCGACGTTTAGACAAACCAAAACCGTAATCATCCATCATGAGGTCCATCGCTGGCACCACATTGTTGAGATTGAGCAGCGGTTCGCCCATGCCCATCATGACGACGTTAGTCACAGGCTTGATACCTGTTTTACCATAGGCCCCGAGTAGCTGATTAACACGCCACACCTGACCAATGATTTCCGCTACGTTGAGGTTACGGTTGAAACCTTGTTGGCCCGTTGAGCAGAAAGTGCACTCAAGAGCACAGCCTACCTGTGATGAAACGCACAAGGTGGCGCGGTCACGTTCTGGGATCCAAACAGTTTCAACATCTTGACCATCAAACAATGTCATGACGAATTTAATCGTGCCATCGCTCGATTGCTGCTGCTCGCGAATTTCTGGTGCGCGAATTTCAGCACATTGTTTGAGCTTCTCGCGTAGTCCTTTGTTGAGATTGGTCATCTCATCAAAGTCGTCGACACAAAAGTGATAGAGCCATTTCATGACCTGATCGGCACGGAACGGTTTTTCGCCCATCTCTTTGAAAAAGGCTTTCATTCCATCGCGGTTCAGGTTTAGAAGATTCACTTTTTTATCGATAGCGTTGGTCATAAATTTCCTGTATCTAAAAAGTACCGTGCGCCAAAGGGCGCACGATTTTATTCGTTAAACGATCAGTCTTGCGTAAGACTTATCGAGTACGTGGGCAGATCTCTTCATCGCTGAAGAAGTACGCGATTTCGCGTGCTGCAGTTTCAGCTGCGTCAGAACCATGTACTGCGTTCTCGTCGATAGTTTCAGCATAGTCTGCGCGAAGCGTGCCTGCCAATGCGTCTGCTGGGTTCGTTGCACCCATGATTTCACGGTTTTTCAGGATAGCTTCTTCGCCTTCCAATACTTGAACTACGATTGGACCTGAAGTCATGAATTCAACTAACGCGCCAAAGAAAGGACGCTCGCTGTGCTCTGCATAGAAGCCTTCAGCTTGTTCTTTGCTCAAGTGCATCATTTTTGACGCTACGATACGCAGACCTGCGCTTTCGAAACGATTATAGATTGCGCCGATTAAGTTTTTCGCAACCGCGTCGGGCTTAATAATTGATAAAGTGCGCTCTAAAGCCATCTTTTTTACTCCAAAATGGGTATTTAACCAGAGGTGAAAATTTCCGCGCGAATTATACGTTAGATCTCAGAAAAAATCGAATATCTATTGATTGTTTTTTAACTCGTTCTCAGCTACTATCGAAAAACGTTTAGCCTTATAGACGTCCAAAAGGAGTCCGTCAGATGTCGAATACGACCCAGTTCCAAAAAGCTACCCTAGGCGGTGGATGTTTTTGGTGTATTGAATCCGCATTTAATCAACTTAAAGGCATTGAATCGGCGCAGTCAGGTTACACTGGCGGCACAACCGAGAATCCGACCTACAAACAGGTCTGCAATGGCGATACCGGTCATGCGGAAGTTGTACAGTTAACTTTTGATCCGTCGATTATTAGTTATCGTCAGATTTTGGAAATCTTTTTTACCTTGCACGATCCCACGCAAGTGAATCGTCAAGGTAACGATGTGGGCACACAATACCGCACTTCTATCTTTTATCATGATGACGAGCAACAACAGATCGCGCTTGAACTCATTGATGAACTCGAAAATGATGTGGTGTTTGAAGATCCGATTGTGACAGAAGTTGCACCGCTCGACACCTTCTACAGTGCCGAGGATTACCATGATGATTACTTTAATCGCAATCCGGAGAACCCGTATTGCCAAGCGGTTATTTCACCTAAGCTGGCAAAATTCCGTAAAACCTTCGCTGAATTACTGCGCAGCTAACACGCGATAGGTGTTCAGTACATGGTCCGCGGCATATTCCATTTCCTGCAAGGTGGTGTCGCGGCCCAAACTAAACCTGAGCGATGCATGTGCCAGTTCATCGGATAAACCAATCGCGCGCAGCACATAAGAAGGCTCTACACTCGCGGATGTACAGGCTGACCCTGAAGAAATCGCTAAGTCCTTTAACGACATCAGCAATAACTCACCTTCTACATTAGCAAAGCGTAAATTCATGATATTGGGTACGCGTTGCGATACATCACCATTCAATTTAATGCCAGGCTCCGCTAATAATTTATCGAGAAACAACTGGCTCAACGCACGGTAATGTTCACGATCATCTCCTAAGCGTTGACGGGCAAGCTGCGCCGCTTCGCCTAAACCAACAATCTGATGGGTCGCCAAGGTACCCGAACGCATGCCGCGTTCATGCCCACCCCCATGCATTTCAGCCTCAAGTTGTACTTTAGGTTTACGACGCACATAGAGCGCACCTATTCCTTTTGGCCCATACATTTTGTGTGCCGATATAGAAAGCAAGTCTACACCAAGTTGTTCTACATCAAGTGGCAGTTTACCGGCACTTTGCGCAGCATCGACATGCAGAAGTACGTTGTTTTCCCGACAACATGCACTGATCGCTGGGATATCTTGAATAACACCCAGCTCATTGTTTACATGCATCACACTGACTAATACCGTATCCTCGCGCATCGCTTGTTGTAATGCTTGGCTATCTATCAAGCCGTCTTTATCAACCGATAAAAACGTCACATCAAAACCTTCGCGCTCAAGCTGCAATGCCGGATCAATAACGGCTTTGTGCTCTGTCGCCACCGTAATTAGGTGCTTTCCCTTGTTACGCGCCTGATGCATGACACCTTTTAATGCTAAATTATCCGATTCTGTCGCACCCGAGGTGAAAACGATTTCACGCGGATCGGCGTTGATTAAATCCGCAACTTGATTTCGCGCGATGTCGACTGCCTCTTCCGCCTGCCAACCGAGGCGGTGCGAGCGCGATGCCGGATTGGCAAAAACGCCATCCGCTGTTAAGTACTTCATCATGGCATCTGCGACGGATTTATCCACGGGCGTGGTTGCCGCATAATCAAGATAGATAGGCTGTTTCAAAACAACTCTCCGCTATTACAGCACATTGAGCTCTATTTTCTGGTTGTTGTCACCCACTTGGCGGTTGCCAATTTGCGCCACCTCTTTAGTGGCCATCAGTTCGGCGAGGGTAATGCCGTCCAGAAATTGTGCGATACGATCACTGAGCCCTTCCCAGAGTGAATGGGTCAGGCACTGCTCACCGTTGTGACAATTACCTTTGCCTTGGCATTTGGTCGCGTCGATAGACTCGTCAACGGCATCGATCACCGCACCGACAGAGATTGAGTCGGCATCTCGCCCAAGGCGATAGCCACCTCCAGGTCCTCGCACGCTATGAACCAATCCCCGCTTACGTAAGCGAGCAAAGAGTTGCTCGAGATAGGATAACGAAATGCCTTGGCGATCTGAGATATCTGCTAGGGGCACGGGTGCTTGCTTTGCAAACATCGCGACGTCGAGCATCGCTGTCACTGCATAGCGACCTTTTGAAGTCAGGCGCATCAATCTCCCCCTCTAATAACTCAGTGTGATCGTTCTCCTAATTAGTGTACTTTTCCGACTAAATTAGTCAAGTATTCTAAGAACCCGAGTTTTTCGTTTGCTTATCCACGGAAGCTAGGATACCGCGCAAGATGTTGAGTTCGTTTTCCTCGGGGCGCGCACGGTTAAATAAGCGTCGCAACTTGGTCATAACTTGCCCTGGGTGTTGGCGAATAATGAAGCCCGTATCTGTCAGCGTCGACTCTAAATGTTGATAAAACTGCTCGAGTGCCTCAACGCGAGGATACGCTTGAGTAACTTCAGGCATTTCGTCCTGTTCAAGGAACTGCATGCGCACTTCGTAGCACACGGTTTGAACGGCCATCGCCAAATTCAGCGAACCATAGTCGGGGTTGGTCGGGATATGTAAATGAAAATGGCTTTGCTGCAACTCTTCGTTTGTGAGACCGCTGTTTTCACGACCAAATACGATGGCGACAGGGTATTTCGGTGCTTCGCTTAACACCTGCCCTGCTGCTTGACGCGGACCGAGCAACGGCCAGTCAAGGGTACGATTACGGGCGCTGGTAGCAAGTACTAATCCACAGTCGTCTATCGCTTGGTCGAGTCGTTCAACAATACGCGCGTTAGCTAAGATATCGGTAGCGCCAGCGGCGAGTGCCGATGCATGGCTGTCCGGCTCCGAAACCGGGTCGACTAATACTAGATCGCTAAAACCCATGGTTTTCATCGCCCGTGCGACGGAACCGATGTTGCCAGTATGTGAGGTATTCACCAGTACAATTCGAACGTTATCGAGCATGACAGTGCCTTTATCTAATTTTAACCAGTGTAGAAAAGTTGCGCATTCTACCTCAACACTGGTAATATGCGCGACCTTAAAATTCGTTCTTTCACAGCACAGGTAATTTGAAAATGCATCCGATGTTAAACATTGCGGTGCGCGCAGCGCGTGCAGCCGGTAAAATTTTGCTTAAAGAATTCGATCAGGGTCAACCTATCGATGCAACCGCCAAAGGCCCAAACGACTGGGTATCTGAAATGGATAAGGCGGCTGAACAAGCGATCATCAATACCATTAAAAAGGCTTATCCTGAACACGGTATTATCGCTGAGGAGAGCGGCACGCAAACGGGTAAAGATAACGATTTTCAGTGGGTTATCGATCCGTTGGACGGCACAACAAATTACTTGCGCGGTGTTCCCCACTTCTGTATTTCTATTGCTGTCGTTCATAAAGGAACGGTGCAACAAGGCGTCGTTTACGATCCTGTACGCGAAGAACTATTCACCGCATCACGTGGCGCGGGCGCTCAGCTTAATGGCCGTCGGTTACGTTTATCACCATTAACAGAACTTAATGGTGCATTGCTCGCAACAGGTTTCCCTTTTAAAGCAAAACATCGCTACGATGAATATCAGGCGATGTTTGGTCGCTTATTTGAGCGTTGTGCGGATATGCGCCGTGCTGGTGCTGCAGCCCTCGACCTCGCCTATGTTGCCGCGGGTCGTTACGATGGCTTCTTCGAGCTTGGCTTGAAGCCATGGGATTTGATGGCCGGTGACCTCCTTGTACGAGAAGCAGGCGGCATCGTGACTGATTTTGAAGGTGGCCACAATTATGTTCAAAGCGGCCATATCGTGGCCGGCGCACCTAAGGTGCTCAAGCAGATGCTTGCACAACTGCGTAAAAAGCCAGAAAGCAACGACTAAACGCTATGATAAGAACGACAAAGGCCGGCAAATTTGCCGGCCTTTTTCTTTTAACGAAGCTCGATTTCTTCCAAATCGATATCAAACGAAGAATCGATATCGGTGAGCTCCTCGCGTAAGAGGTATTTTTCTTTTAATTGTTCTATTTCACGCCACCTACGCTTACTTGTGCGTCCTTTCGATGATTTTTCACTTACTTTCTGAAGCTCTTCTGAATGGTCCATGACTACCTCTCAGTATCATTATAATTATGGATTAGCGCACAAAACAAACTGCCCAACAATTTGTTCACATATGATTAAATATCACACTTTTTGCAAGAATAAAAGCAGTTTGTTTCAAATATGTTAACTGCGCATGAATCTTACATGACATGGATCATAATATAGACACTTGTAAGGAATAAGTTAAACGAAAGTTGCTCTAATTAAGATAAATTTAAGTTTCACGGCATAGGCTAAAGCAAAGTGAATCAACGAGGTTAAACTCATGAATACATCCACACATTACTCTGCGCTTGCACAGTTTATGCACTGGCTCACTGTAATCGCACTCTCAATCATGTTAACACTCGGCTTTATGATGGTATTTGCCGACGAACGCACCTTTAAACATGCCGTTGAAGGCATTCATGTAACGACAGGCTTTTATCTTGGGCTCTTCTTATTAGTGCGCATTGGATTTAGAGCATTCGCAGGCTTTCGCGCGCCAGAGCCCGATGAGCAAACAACATTTAAGCTCGCTAAAGGATTACAAAGCTTGATGTTACTGACACTCTTAGTCGTGCTCATCACCGGTCCTTTATACTTATTCACCGAAGGCGAAGGGATCGCTCTTTCTTCACAAACTACTTGGCTTATTGATCTCTCCGGTTGGTCATGGCTTCATGAACCAGCCGAAGAAATACACAAGATCCTGGCAACTTACGTGCTACCAAGTTTGATCGCGCTGCACATGCTTGCGGCTATCAAACAGTTTCATCGTGAAGTTAATCGACGCTGATACCCGGCGCCCATTGAATGGGTGTCCGTCCGTGCGCCATGAGGTATTGATTGGCTTGCACAAAGTGATGCGCTTCGAAAAAGCCACGATGAGCGGATAATGGTGACGGATGAGGTGCCTTTAATATGCAGTGCTTATCATCCGGGATAAGTGCTGCCTTTTTTTGCGCATGAGCGCCCCACAACATAAATACGATGTTGTCGTACTCGTTAGCTAAGCGCTCAATCACTGTGTCGGTGAAGGTTTCCCAGCCCCAATTTGCGTGACTATGTGCCTGACCCTGTGCCACCGTGAGTACCGTGTTGAGTAGCAGAACACCTTGTTGTGCCCAAGCCGTTAAATCACCCTGAGTGGGTGCTTGCGCTTCCGGATAGTCTTGTATAATTGCCTTGAGAATATTCCGTAGTGAGGGTGGTAATTTGACCCCCTCAGGTACCGAGAAGCTCAAACCATGCGCTTGTCCAGGCCCATGGTAAGGATCTTGCCCTAAAATGACGACTTTAACGTGCTCGGGAGCCGTCAACTTAAGCGCATTAAACACCTCCGATTCGGGTGGAAAGATAACCTCTGTTTCTCGCGCCTGCTCGACACGCTGCATGAGTTGCACAAAGTATTCTTTTTGCTTTTCCTCTGCCAGGAGTGGCTGCCACGCTTTTGCCATGATACGACCTTACTTGATGATTCACTTTGCCTTATAATGCCACTCACTAGCTAGGTTTTAAAAGGTACATCGTTTTTGCGAGTCATTCATTTTGTTACGGGTGGTTTTTCCGGCGGCGCTACGCAGGTCGCTCTATCTTTGGTGCGTGCGACGCAGCACGAGCCCGACGTAGAGAGCATTCTAGTGCTTCGAAAGAAAAGCCACATGCCCAAACAGCGGGTCGAAGCACTCAGGCAGGAAGGTATTCACGTGTATGTCGTTAATAACTGGCTACACCTTACAACCGTCTTCGCACTCGTACGTCTTTGTCACCAGTTAAAACCTGATGTTTTTGTCGCCCATGGATTCAGTGAACATTTGTGGGGCCGCTTGGCGGCTTACTTGGCGGGTGTGCCGCATATCGTTCAAGTGGAACACAACACCAAAGAGCGTTACACCCGGTTTCGCTATTGGCTATCGCGTAAACTAAATACAGTCACAGATGCCATTGTTGGCTGTTCAGAAGGTGTCCGCCAAGTACTCCTCAGGCGAGGTTATGACGCTGACAAATGCATAGCGATTAGCAATGGCATTAAGCCCGACCCTTTCATCGATGAACCCGTACCAGCATCAAAGCGTCCAAATGACATTATCATGGTAGCGCGTATTGCAAAGCAAAAGGACCATCGTACTCTCATCGAGGCGATCGCCATTTTGCAGCAGCGCCATGTAAACGTTAAGCTGCACCTCATTGGCAAGGGTAAGCCACGTATCGTTGATGGGCTCAAACAACAAGTCCAAACATTAGGTCTGGAATCTCAAGTTGAGTTTGCGGGTTTTCGTTCAGACGTGCCGGAATTGCTAAAAAGCACACGTATTTTTGTGCAGTGTACTCATTATGAGGGAATGCCGCTGACTTTGATCGAAGCCATGGCGGCTGGATGTGCGGTCGTTGGTAGCCAGGTACCCGGTGTACAAGAAGTCATTGTTGAAGACAGCAACGGTCTGACACATCGGCACCAAGACGCGGAGCACTTAGCTGACCAACTTGAGCGGTTGGTAAAAGACGATTCACTCTGCGACCGTCTTGCGCTATCGGCCCGTCAAGACGCCCTATCGCATTACACGCAAACTCAGATGAGCCAACACTATCTCAATCTCTTCAGAGATCTACAGCAAGGATCAAGCCGCTGATGAATGTGAAAATTTTCTTGATTAACTTAGATCGCTCTACCGAGCGCTTGGAAAAAGCCGCGCAACAACTGAATCGGCTCAATGTGCCGTTTGAGCGAGTATCAGCGGTGGATGGTTCAAAGCTCACGGGAGCAGAGATCGATGCGGCGTTTGATACTGAGCAAGCCGAACGACGAACCGCTTATAATTTGACGATTGGTGAAATTGGATGCTACCTCAGCCATGTTGAGTGTTGGAGACGGATTATTACCGACAAACTCGATTTCGCCATTATTCTTGAAGACGATTTAGTCTTAGACGATCAATTTCCTCACGCTATCAATGCTATCGAACAGTTCACTCATAGCAATGAATGGGACTATATTAAGCTGGCTAACCCCTTTAAAAAGCGTCCTTACCAAACGCGAACAGCACTCGACCGCTTCACACTTGTAGATTATCCCAAAGCGCCCACAGGCACGGTCGCACAAGCAGTTAGCTTTCAGGGGGCGGAGACTCTGCTCAGTCATCGTCCACCCTTTTTCCGTGCCATTGATGTTGATCTGCAATGGGAGTGGGAACTCGGTATAAAGGTTCAAGGCTTGGTGCCCTATGTCGCCAACGTGAGTGATGCCGAAAGTGAAATTCAGCAAATGGCCCAACGCAAAGACCTCAAGCAGCGCCGTTGGACAAAGCTAAAAGAATCTATCAAATTTAAATTAAAAAAGGCGAGTCATCAATGACGACGATAGTAACTGTTATACCAACCTTAACAGGCGGTGGTGCTGAAAAAGTGTGCCTACGCTTACATGAACAGTTTCTCAAGCGTGGAATTGACCACCACATTGTCGTGTTGTGTACTAAAGGTGTCTACGACATCGAGCGGCTCACCAATATTCACATGCTTCCATTTGAGAATACCAAGAATATTGATTTACTGGGTAAATCAAGGCAAATGGTCGCCTCTCTTGAACGCTGCTTAAAAACAATAGAGGGAGACAGCAACACCCGTATTAGCGCACTGTTTGCCCATCTGGATGAAGCACATTGGGTGGTCCGTCGCTTGCCGCGTGATATCCCCAAGCGCTATGTGGTGCATACCTCCCTCGAAGGCGAGATGGCTACCGCACGCCGTATGAGCTGGTTAAAACATTGGCGATTAAAACGCAAGAAGTTGTCACTCAAGGATCAACACGTTATTGCCGTATCTGACGAATTAGCACGCGAATACTCAGCGGCTGATGATTGGCTCCCCCTTGGTACCGTCGAGTCGATCCACAACCCTATTGACTGGGAAGATATCCAGCATCAGGCCGCACAGACTCACGATGCGCTCCCTGATACGCCCTATGTCATCCATATTGGACGTTGCGCCAAAGCAAAACGTCATGATGTGTTGCTCGCCGCATTTAAGCAGGTTCGCCAACACCGACCCGACGTTAAGTTAGTGTTATTAACCCGCAAAGATAAAAAGCTACGCCGGTTACTTGATCGGTTTGATGCACACGATGACGTGATTGTGCCAGGGTTCCAAAACAATCCGTTTCCTTGGATTAAACGAGCCCAATGTTTGGCGTTAAGTTCAGATTTTGAAGGTCTTCCTAACGTACTCGTCGAGTCTGTTGTGTGTGGCACGCCGTTTGTTTCAACACGGTGTCAGTGTGGTCCGACCGAAATCGCTGAGGGTATTTTAGAAGATTGGTTGGTACCGATGAATGACCCGAATGCACTGGCAGAGCGTTTAGTGGCTATGCTAAACGAGCCCGTAACCATTGACCATGATCAGTGGGCATTACGCGATAAAGTGACGCCAGAGTATGCGGTGAATCGCTACTTAGAAAGTATCCAGTAGGTATATTGAGATACGAAAAAGCCGGCGTTCATGCCGGCTTTTTTGAGGATATATAGCGTTAGTCGTCTGATTTGTGCTGTTCAAACCAATACAAAATGTAGGCTACTTTACTCATCAAGTTACTCGGGCGCGCATAAATACTATGTCCAGAATTTTGAATTCGTACCATCGCTGTCTCAACACCTGCTAATTTTAGCGCCTGATAGTACTGCTCAGTCTCTGAAATCGGCGTTCGATAATCTTGTTCACCGGTTAATAACATAGTGGGCGTCGTGACGTTGCCTACGTAACTGATAGGCGAATGCTTCATATACTGCTCGAGATTTTCCCATGGTAAACCAGGGAACCAATATTGATAGAAGTAATTATACATATCCGCCGTTAATACGAAGCTGTACCAGTTGATAACAGGCTTCGCCACCACCGCGGCACGGAAACGTTCGGTGTGTCCGACAATCCAAGCGGTTAATACACCACCGCCGCTACCGCCGGTGACATATAATTGGTCTTCATCGATAAAGCCTTTATCGATAACGGCATCCACACCATCCATCAAGTCATCATAGTCATGACTGGGGTAGTTCTGGTGTATTTCATTGGCAAAGTCATCACCGTAACTGGTTGAACCCCGCGGGTTGGTATATAGCACCACGTATCCTGCCGCTGCGTACAACTGTACCTCTACGGAAAAGCGTGGACCGTAGTTTGTATGGGGGCCACCGTGAATTTCTAAAATTAATGGATAGTCTTTATCTTTATCGAAATTGGGGGGATAAGCAATCCAGCCCTGTAGATCTCGGCCATCCACTGACGATTTATAGGTGATTTCTTCAACCTGCGCGAGCTGCTTATGACCGAGCGCATCTTCATTAAGTTGTGTGACTTGTTGGCTGTCGCCATCATCCCACCATGCTAAATCGGCAGGACGCAATGGGTTTGATAAGGTATATAACACTTGATCATCGCCTGCGACTGAAAAGTCACCGCCACCATAAGGACGACCATAAGATAAACCGCCAACACGACCCGTTAACGGCTCGTAGTCACCGTCAAGATCAGTGCGCGCTAATTGACCAACACCCTTATCATCGTATGTAAAGTAAATACCCTCACCGTCAGTGTCCCATGCGAAACCTGTCACACTACGATCTAATTCCGACGTCAGTACACGTGACTGGGTACCATCCACGGACATCACGTAAAGACGTGAAATCTGTGAGCTCATGCCGTTATCGTCATTGCCAATGAAGGCGAGCCAATCGCCGTTAGGCGAACGTTTTGGCGCACCATCAGGACCATTGCGGTCAGTTAGAGTACGTACTTGCCCCGTGTCGACTTGAACCGCATAAATTTCACTGTTCATCGGTTGGCGAAACGCATCGCTACGGCGGTTTGCCGAGAAATAAATTTGTTTGCCGTCCGCTGACCACTCCAGATCACCACCATTATTATACTCGTCATCGGTGATTTGACGCGCGGTGCCGCCCTCGGCACTGATCACGTAAATTTGTTGATAGCCATCACTGACGTAACCGCCACCATCGTAACGGTAGTTATCTTTGTCAACGAACTGCGGAGGCGCGGTCCAGTCAGCGCCTTCCGGCTTACCCGGCAACGACACAGGGGCTGCCGACTTAATCGGAGTAAATTGGCTAAACGCGATATAGTCACCGTTGGGCGACCAACTCAACGAGCTCGGCGTTTGCGTCAATTCACTCACAACCGCATGTTTGCCCGTGTCGGTCCAATAAATTGCAATTTGTGGGCTCCCCGAAGCGTCCGAGATAAAAGCGAGCCGTTTGCCATCGGGTGACCAAACAGGACTCCACTCATGAGCAGAATCGCCCGTAAGCGGGCGGATGTCACCGTTCGGTTTTACCGTCCACAGACGCCCTGTTTTTTGGTCATGCTTAATGTCCATCGATTGACGCACAAACACACCGTAGTCTCCACTTGGATGCAATGCGGGCGACGCTGCATACTCGAGATCAAAGACATTCTGTAACTGCAACGTGCGCTCCGTCTGTGCAACGGCACTGGCCGACAACGTCACCGCTACCGCTCCCATTAGCCACTTTTTCATGCGTGTTCTCTCCGTGTTGCCTACAAATAAAAAACCGCCTCATAAGAGACGGTTTTAGCGTTAGTGCGTTAAACATGCAAGCTAAATAAGCATGCTTTTTGTACAAACTGACGGCATCATCAGAATGCGTATGAGAAACTTACTGATGCGTAGTCACGATCGGTAGTCGCATCAAAGTCGCCACCTGTGTACTGGGTATAACCCAATGTCACTTTATAAGTCGACAAGTAATCAGCCGCTAAATTTAGACCGACTGACTTACGGTCTTCAATAAAGTTACTGTTTGGAGAGTAACCGTCAACGTCATGATTAAACTGAAGCGTTGGCGTTAAGCTCCAACCGTTCCAAACACTCAAATATTCCCATTGTAGGCGTGTGCGATAGCCCCAAGAGTTTTCTGTCACAAAGCCTTCACAGTTACCTGCTGCTGTTGGACCGACTTCACTCGGTAATAGGCACTTACCAAATAACGGTAAACGACCGTAACGCTGCTCTTCTAAGCCCGGCAGGTCATGTACTTGGTTCATTGCGATTTCGCCCACGAAGGTCATGCGGTCAGCGCCCATGAAACGATCGAAGAAACGAACGAAACTGGCTTGCGCCTGACTCACGTCCAACCGGTCATACCCGTGAGCTAAACCACCTAGTTCAGTGCTTTGTACACGGTCACCAAAGGTACTCGGTACGTTAGGACGCAAACCCGCTGTTAAGATCTCTGTGGTGTTGATTTGTACAGGCATGTCTTTGCGATAGCTATACTCACCGCCAATTGACCAAAGACCAATGTTAGTACTGAAGCTTGCACCGTACAACTCTGTATCTTCAGGGTATTCAATAACCAAACGAGGACCATCGATAGGGTAACCGTTCGGCGTTGCATAGGTGTAATTAGGGTTCTGACGATCCGCTGCATCCATGAATTGCTCAGGATCAACGGTCCAGTTATACGCTGAGATAATTGGCGTATTATTATGCAGATTCATGAAATACAAACCGAACTCGGTATCGAGGTCGATTGAGTAGTAACGCAGGTTCATACCCCACTGACCACTGTCAGAGGCTTCAAGACGTGGGTTACTACCAATATAAGCGCCCGCTTCTACCGATTCGCGGTCACTTAAGTAACTGTCTGGGTCACCTGGGACCAATTGTGGGTTCAGCGTCACTTTGCCACAACCTGGGCCACCGATAATGTCGACACTCGAGAAGAATGTGCCGCAACCATCAAGCTTGGTGTTGTCCCACTCGTATTGATAAAACGCTGCGAGACTCAAGCTGTCGGTCAAGCCCACGTTGAGGCTGACCATACCCACAGGCAGCAGCGCTTCCTTGATTTCTGCACCGGGACGACGCGCGGCGTTTACATCAAGTGGGTTGATGTCGTTGATACCATTGAAGACAAAGGTACTCTCACCCCAGCTCAATACTTGGCGACCTACGCGCAAGCTGGTGGGCATATCACCTAAATCGAAATTAGCGAAGACAAACGCATCGAGTAACTCAATACCGCTCCCTTGCGAGTAATCGTCGAACACATCGTCGTTAAGCTTTGTGTCAGGGTAGTAGTTGTTACCCGGATGACCATGCGGCATATTCTCTTCAGAGATGACGAAGTCATACCAGTAGTTGAAGCGAATAAACGCACCGTAATCGCCGCCGTCGATACTTAAATCGTGTACGCCTTTGAATACAGAACTAACCAAGTCACCTTTATCGAAGTTAAGGTTACCGTCATCACCGACACTTGACCCGGCCATGCCGCCTTCGCGGTTACCTGGGTGGATCAAACGCAGCGATGGATCTTCCATGCGCCATGCAGCACCGTAAGAAAGAATCGAGGTAAAGCTAACGTCGAAATCGCCAACTTCAAAGTCCGCGGCTTGCGCAGGCAAAGCAAATGCCAGCGCGATGGCTGACGCGAGAGGTAATTTTTTTAACATAGTTGTTCTTCTTTTCATTGTGATCCACCTAATGTTTTTGACTTTTACGGCGGTGATGATTGAATCATGTCCGATGAGTTAAAAATATGCAAGTACATCAGGTCGAAAAGTATCGAAATTGACACGGTCGATTGTTAAAAAGCGGTAATCGACCGTGTCATTAAAGGCGAGAATAGCTAGAGTTTTTCGTTTAACTCAGGTAAGACTTCAAATAAATCAGCGACCAAACCATAATCAGCCACTTGGAAGATAGGCGCTTCTTCATCTTTGTTGATAGCGACGATCACTTTTGAGTCTTTCATACCCGCTAAGTGTTGGATAGCCCCACTGATACCGACGGCAATATACAATTGTGGCGCAACGATCTTACCGGTTTGACCTACCTGCATATCATTCGGTACAAAGCCTGCGTCTACAGCGGCGCGCGACGCACCCACAGCAGCGCCTAGTTTGTCAGCGATATCTTCGATCAATTTAAAGTTTTCGCCATTTTGCATACCACGACCACCCGAAATAACGATTTCGGCGGCGGTCAATTCTGGACGCTCTGATTCGGCTAATTGTTCTCCGACAAATTCAGACTTGTCGTTATCAAAGACCGCATCAATCGCTTCAACCGAGCCCGAACCGCCTTCGCTTGCCACCGCATCAAAAGCAGTCGCCCGCACCGTAATCACCTTAATGGCATCTTCGGCTTGCACGGTCGCAATCGCGTTGCCTGCGTAGATCGGACGCTTAAACGTATCCGCAGATTCAACCGCAATAATGTCAGAAATTTGCGCCACATCGAGCAATGCAGCCACACGCGGCATAAAGTTTTTGCCCGTTGTTGTGGCCGGCGCGAGCACGTGACTGTAGTCGTTGCCCAAATCGGCAACTAACTTGCTTACATTTTCTGCGAGCTGATGTTCGTACACGGCATTGTCGGCCAACACTACTTTGTTGACGCCTTCAGCTTTTGCGAGCTCATCAGCGACCGTTGCGCAGTCTTTACCTGCGACTAATACATCAATATCACCGCCAATGGCTTTCGCCGCCGCCAAGGTTTTCAGCGTGGCAGGATTTACGGCGGTATTGTCGTGTTCTGCAACCACTAAGATGCTCATAGGACTTTGGCCTCATTCTTCAGTTTATCGACAAGCTCATCTACGTCTGCCACTTTAACGCCCGCACTACGTTCTGCTGGCGATTCAACTTTGAGTAGCTTCACAGTACGTTTTACCGAAACGTCCAAGTCGTCGGTTGAAACAGTTTCAAGTGGCTTACGCTTTGCTTTCATGATGTTCGGCAACGAAGCATAACGCGGTTCGTTTAAACGTAAGTCAGTCGTGACGACTGCAGGCAGAGCCAACTTCACCGTTTGTAAGCCTCCGTCAACTTCGCGCGTTACAGAAACGTGACCATCAGCCACTTCTACTTTCGATGCGAATGTGCCTTGAGGCATATCAGTAAGTGCAGCTAGCATTTGACCGGTTTGGTTATTATCCGAGTCAATCGACTGCTTACCTAAAATGATCATGTCAGGCTCTTCACGCTCAACAACGCCTTTAAGAATTTTTGCGGCTGAAAGTGAATCCGGCATATCGTCGGTTTCAACTTGGATAGCGCGGTCAGCACCTAACGCCAATGCGGTACGCAATTGCTCTTGCACTGCTTTGGGTCCAATAGATACCACTACAACCTCATCGGCTGTACCTGCTTCTTTCAAGCGCACAGCTTCTTCGACTGCAATCTCACAGAACGGATTAAGCGCCATTTTGACATTAGCCAAATCGACGTCTGACTGATCTGGCTTCACACGTACTTTGACGTTGTAGTCAATGACGCGCTTCACCGCGACAAGTATTTTCATGTCACTTTCCTTTTGTTGGAACTGATCTAAGTTACCTGGATTTAAAATTTGTTAACTCCGCTATTATCCTAGACTGGAGGCTATCTCACAAGTTATGCGACAATAACAGAAATTTGTTGTAATCAGGAGTTTACACAGTGATACAGCCTTCACGCAAACCTATCGGTTGGGAAAAGCGCTATCGTGAGCTTATCGAACTTGCCAAAACGATGCCAGCGTTGCCCGAACAATATCGTGATAAAGCCCATGAAGTTGGGGGCTGTGAAGCAACGGTATGGCTCTATTTAGACTGCAGTGATAGCCGTCGTATTACCGTGCGGTTTGACAGTGTCTCACGCATTGTGAAGGGCCTGCTCGCTCTGATTCAAGCGGAGCTCGATGGCCATAGCGCAACGGACATTGCACAATTCGACATTGATGAATTATTCGCCAACTACGGCCTCACACAACAACTGACGCCGTCTAGAGCCAATGGTTTATACAACGTGAGTAAAGTACTCAAGCAGCGCGTCGCTCAATGCGCTTGAGCAAAGTTGATACGGCAAACATGGCAAAGCTACAAGTCACCACCATGGCTGCACCAAAACCAGAACTGCAGTTCATTTGCATGGTGCCGCTACCGGGTTTTTGAAGCGTAACCTCACCCTCATGCTCTCCCGCGACCCAGGGATACCGTAACTGCTCCTCGGAATAAATGCAGTCAACGCCCCATTTGCGCTTAGGATTCTTGGAGAAATTAAAATCACGGCGCAGTTTAGAGCGCACCTTAGCCAACAACGGGTCCTGTTTTGCTTTTGCCAGGTCCGCTACACGAATTTGGGTTGGATCTATTTGTCCTCCCGCACCGCCACAGACCACTAATGGCAGTTTATTACGCTTACAGTGCGCTACTAAAGCAGCCTTGGTGTTAACGCTATCAATAGCATCCAATACCGCGGTAACGCCCCGTAAATGAATAGCAAAGTTTTCTTCTAGTAAAAAATCGTCAACAATATTGACCTTGCATGCGGGGTTAATCGCACGTACCCGATCCGCCAATACCTCGGTTTTAAGCTGTCCAATGGTGTTAAAATCTGCTGGAAGCTGGCGGTTAATATTGGTCACACAGACATCATCCAGATCGATCAACGTCAACTCACCGATGCCGCTGCGTGCGAGCGCTTCAACGGCCCACGAACCTACGCCACCGAGTCCGGCAATAGCAATGTGTTGGTTACGAAATGTATTCAGTGCTTTGCGTCCGTAGACGCGCTCAACGCCACCTTGGGCTTGGTCATTCGGTGCGGGTTGCTTGCTCGCTGACGTCATAAAGTATCAGTCCTACCTGAAATATCTCGCCACGCGTATCATGCAGTGGCATTAGGGTAATATTCTGTTGCATCCACTGTTGCTGACCGCTCAGGGGACGACTATGTCGAAATCGAAAAACATAGGGTCGCTGTTCCCAAGTAATGAACACGCGAGCATCTAAGTTCCACACGCGCTCCACTTTCTGGCGAAACCAGTGCTCATCGATCTCGGGACAACATTCAAACAAGATTTTATCACGAACTTGGCTGGGCCGCAGACCGCTGTGGTTGGTCATAAACTCATTCCACATTTGTACGCGATAATCACGGTCTAGTACTACGATACCGATATCAATGGCGCCTAGCAGGCTTAATTTAGCGTGTAATTCATCCATCTCACTCATCGCTGTCTCCTCAGTCCGCGTACCAGTGGGCGACCTGCTGGTCGAGACGTAGCACCGCATCTTCGGGCAGCAAAATAAGCAAATCAAAACCAATACGATGTTTGGGTAGCTGATAACCAATCTCTATCGCTAGTACTTTTTGCCAACGCTGTTGTGGCTGACTCAGCAGATCTGCTAAGGATTTATGCTGCCCCAGTAACACCGGTTGCGATGCGGTAAATTCGACGTGCAATTGATGACCTAAACCGTTGAGACACGCGGAGGTAATAATCGAAGCAATATCCATCAATGCTTCAATGCGCTGCTGCTGTTCAGTACCCGAAAGCTGTTCGCCCAATAACTTACGCACGTCTTCCACTGACGTATCAGTGAGCAACGTGAGCGCCTCGCCTAAAATACCCGACCCTGCAAATCCTTGGCTGACCGCCGATACACGCTCCGCTTGATCAATGGATTGCAGCGCCATGTGTAGCTCTGACGGGGCTATCCAGTTAACATTGGGCACCGGTAGCTCAATAAATTGATTTAATACGCGGGCAATATGATCACCTGCTTGGCCCATGGCAACATTGGCCACTTCGCGATAGACGTCCAACGCGCTGGCTGCCACTTCAACTTCGCTCGCCTCCTGCAAATGACCGCTGCCGGGCTGATACAGACCAAACTGTTGTAGATGTTGAGCTATTTCTGTCGTTTTGAATGGCTTTTTTACAAAAGCGAGTGCACCGAGTTTTATTACGCGTTGATAGGCCTCGGGTTGAATATCACCAGAAATGACAATGACGACGCAGTCACGTTCATACTGCGCTAAATGCTCGAGCACCTCATAGCCGTCCATCACCGGCATATTCAGATCGAGCAGCAGTAATTGCGCTTCGCCGTTCTCGATCCGCTGCAATGCTTGTTCGCCATGCTCTGCTTGATACACGGTTGCATCCCAGTCCTTGGGTAAACTTTTTATCAGCTGCTTGCGCGCCATCCGTGAGTCATCACATAGGGTCACCTTCAACGTCATTTGTTTAACCTTTGGTCATTAGACTGCAAATGGATATTTAATCGGCGGATGATGCTGATAACCCTCAATCGAGAAATCGTCTTTCGTCACCCAAGTTTCAATATCCTGCAGCGTTTTAATATCGGGATTAATATGCAGTTGTGGCGATGGATACGGCTCCCGCTTTAGTTGCACATCGCGCATAAGCTCAAGTTGATTTTCATAAATGTGCGCGTTGACGATTTTGTGAAACACTTTACCCGGTTTATGTCCCGTAATACGCGCTACTAGCGCTAACAACACAAAACACTGAATTTGATTAAAGTTCAACCCAAGTGGGACATCGCAACTGCGCTGATAGGACGTCAAATACAATTTGCCATTCAGTAGCGAAAAAGTGTGCGTATGCATACACGGACGCAAACATCCCATGTCGAGCTCGCCGGGGTTATAAAACGTAACGATCTCGCCTCTATCGTCAATGCCCTGAGTTAAGTCATCAACGACCTTTTGCAGTTGGTCAAACTGGCTACCGTCCGGTCGTTGCCAAGCGCGGCCTTGAACACCATAAACACGCCCCATGTCATCGGGCCCTTTGCGATGAGGATTGGCTAGCCAGCTGGCGTTTTCATTGGCATTGGCGTTCCACGTATTACAGCCGATATCGCGAAATTGCGCAGCGCTGTCATAACCGCGCAGATAGCCCAGTAGCTCAGCGATAGCAGCCTTGTAATAGCTTTTACGCGTAGTAATGAGAGGAAACTGATTGTGCTCGACATCGTACTCTAAATCGGCGTTAATCACCGTCAAACAGTTGATCCCGGTCCGGGCGTTGTGCACCCACTCTCCGTCATCAATAATACGCTGACACAGTTGAAGATATTGTTTCATTATCGACCTATGCTTTTGAGCTATTTTTTTGCGCGTAAATCAGCAGTCCGATACCTAAAATAATCATCGGAATTGTAAGCCATTGTCCCATCGACATGCCCAAGGAGAGAAGGCCTAAATGCGCATCCGGCTCACGGAAAAATTCGACGGTAAAACGCGCTATACCGTAACCCAGTAAGAATAAACCGCTGACCGCGCCGGTGCCGTGTGGCTTACGTTGGAACCACCACAGTAGCGCAAACAAAAGTAACCCCTCTAATGCGGCTTCATAAAGCTGTGAGGGATGTCGCGGCACGGGCCCACCCGATGGAAAAATCATTGCCCAAGGCACGTCCGTTACACGTCCCCACAGTTCGCCGTTGATGAAGTTACCCATCCGTCCAAAGAATAATCCCATCGGCACGAGTGGCGCAATCATGTCACCGACCGCCAAAAACCGTCGGTGCGTTACGCGAGCATAAAGATACATCGCTGCAATAACGCCTAGCAGACCGCCGTGGAAAGACATGCCGCCTTCCCACACTCGAAATAAATACAGCGGGTCAGCCATAAACAGGTCAAAGTGATAGAAAATCACATAGCCGATGCGGCCACCGACCAAAACACCTAGAAAGCACCAAAACACGAGATCCGAGAATTTGTCACGCGTCCAATTTGGCGATTGCTCAGCTTGTCGTCCACCCCACCACAAAGCAAAAACGAACCCTAATAAGTACATTACACCGTACCAGTGGATGGCTAACGGGCCTATGCTGAAGATCACAGGATCAATATCAGGGAACTGCGTGTATTCGTTTAGTGGCACTACTCACTCCTTAAAAAAATATCAGCTTTATAGCCACAATAATGAGGAAAATTGCAAATATACGCCGCAACTGTTTGACCGGCAAACTGTGCGCCAGCTTAGCGCCTACTGGTGCACAAATGACTGACGCAATCGATATGGTTAGCCACGCGGGTACATGAATAATACCTAATGCACCATGCGCTACACCCGAACTGTACCCTTTGATAATAAAAATGAGTACCGCACTACAACCAATGATAAAACTGCCTAGCGAAGATATCGCAATAGCTTGTCGCACAGACAACCCGCAACGCTGTAAAAAAGGCACCGTTAATGCACCGCCGCCGATGCCAACGAGCCCTGAGATAACACCAATACTTGTTGAACCCACGCTTAACCAACGCTGCTTAATATGTTTAGCGTTCACTTCGCGTTTACTTTGCGGTAAAGACATGCGAATGGCGAGTACCACCAATACCGTCGAAAACAACATTTTCAGCCAGTGCGGGTCGACAGCAGTCACTAAAAATGCCCCTACCATCGCGCCTAACGACAATCCGGGTAACACGCGGACGACCCAAAAGCGCTCCTGTAAGCCCGAGCGATAATGGCTAAAGGCCGAACTCGCGGTTGTCATGCAAATCGTAGCCAAACTCGTTGCAATTGCAGTCGGCATCACTAATGCCGGCTCAATACCTAATTCAGGCGCAAGATAGACGAGCAGCGGCACAATAACTAAGCCACCACCAATACCCAGTAAACCCGCTAAGGTCCCGGCCAGCACACCGCCCAATAGGCACCAAACAATGACTGTAAGTTCCATATGCTATTTCCCTGCCCTTACAAAACCACCCAAGCCCATGCTTTCCATTTTTTCTGAAATCATGCTTCGAACTTGCTCAGGTCTACGCGCCTGTAATGCTTTAGCCAACATCACCTGCAATGTACTCGAACGTACGTTCCGCAAAATCCAGCGGACACGATCGACGTTGTAACTGTTCATACTTAACTGTCGATAACCCATCGCCACAAGTAACAAAGCTCCACCCGGGTCACCGGCGAGTTCACCACAGACGCTGACAGGTTTGCCGAGCTCTTCACACCGTCGTGCAATTTCATCGAGGCTGGCAAGTACGGCAGGATGGTAGGCATCGTACAGACTGGCAACACGCCGATTATTGCGATCGACGGCAAGTAAGTATTGGGTTAAATCATTGCTGCCCACCGAGAAAAAATCGACTTTGCTTGCCAACATGGGGAGCTGATAAATCGCAGCGGGTACCTCTATCATAACGCCCAACTGAGGTTGAAATAAGTTAACACCGACCGCGCAACCTTGCTCTTCTGCAACTTCAAAGTAAGCCTGTTTAAGTAAGCGTGAAGCCTCTTCCACTTCGCTCACACTGGTAATCATCGGTAGCAAAATACGTAAATTACTGCGCCCGATGCTCGCTCGTAACATCGCTCGAATTTGTACCAAAAATATCTCTGGGTGATCGAGTGTGAGTCGAATCCCACGCCATCCTAAAAACGGATTATCTTCCTGTAATTGTAAGTAGGGCAGCGGCTTGTCACCCCCCACATCCAAAGTCCGCATAATGACAGGCTGGTCTGGGAAGCAATCCAATACTTCCTTATACATTTCAACCTGTTCATCCTCTGTCGGCAATTGTTCGCGCATCATGAAAGGGATTTCAGAGCGATACAGTCCTACACCATCAATATTGAGGTGTTTTAAGTGCTCCTGATGAATATCGAGTCCCAAGTTGAGATGCAGGCTGACACGTTGTCCATCTTGCGTTTGTGCTGGCAAATGCGCATGTTCTGCAACGATGGATTTCAGCTCTTCTTCTTCATCAGCTAAGTGTTGATACTGCTCGCGCACTTGCGGCGGCGGGTTAATGTAGACTTCGCCCGTATATCCATCAACAATCAGGATTTTTTCGGAGAAATAATGTAATTCAATATCATCCACGCCTAAGACAGCGGGAATACCCATGCTTCGTGCCATAATCGCGGCATGCGAGTTACTTGAGCCTCGTAAAGAGATGATGCCAGCAATTTTGGTGCGTGGTAGCTCCGCCAACATTGACGCTGTCACCTCGTCGGCGACCAATATACCTTGCTCGGGAAACGCTCGCCGCTTACGTTGACGTTGCTGCAAGTGCATGAGTACTCTTTGCCCAATATCTCGCACGTCCGTCGCACGCTCGCGAAGATAAGAGTCCTCGAGTGCTTCAAACTGATCAACAAACTCTTCGACCACGTGCTTTAACGCGGTTTGTGCTCGCCACCCTTGTCCGATCATTGCTTCAACGGCATTGCCTAAACTTGCCGCATCCAACATACCTTGATAGACATCGAATATTGCCAAAGTATCGTCGGGCACCTGACCATACATACGTTCGGCAAGTTGCTTTAATTCAGCACGGGTACGCGCGACGGCCTGTCGAAACTTGCGTACTTCATGTAGCGGACGGTCGGTTTTTTGCGGTGATACTTCCTTTAAACTGACCTCGGGTCGCGCAACATACGCATCCCCAATCGCTACTCCCGGCGAGCCAGGCAAAGCTTGAATGCTGTGCACCCAAGGCGAGTGCTCATCGGTGAGTAGACCCTTAGTATTTGCGTGTGCGATGACGACCGATAACTGTGCCGCCAATGTCACGACAAAGGCCTCTTCCTCACGCGTAAAGTGACGCGCCTCACTTTGATGAACAACAAGAATCCCCAGCACTTTACGGCGATGGATAATGGGCGCTGCCAGTAACGCGCGGTACTGCGACTCATTCGAGTCTAGTAGTTCTTTGTTAGCTGGATGATTACTGATATCAGCAATATTCAGTGGCTCTTCACGTTGCGCGGCGAGCGAGATAATACCATCCCCAAAATCAACTCGAATCGGCTCGCCAGACGCATCCGCTAAACCATCACTTGCCGCCATCACGTATTGATGGGCTTGGGCATCGGCTAAAAATACGCTACAGCTGTCTGTCTCAAGTGCCGAGCGCACTTGAGACACCATCGTGCGAAGCGCCAGCTGAAAGTCAGCCGCTTTATTCACACTTTCGACGATCCGCTGTAGCGTCACCAGCATCATTAACGCTTCCGTCTATTTGAACGACCATGCCGAGCATGGCGGTTCGAGGTCTTTGGGGTGTTCAGACTGGGCATTGCATACGCAGCGAACTCTCTCATCACGCGTCGGTAAACGTCACGTTTAAACGAGACGACTTGACGCACAGGGTACCAAAAACTGACCCAGCGCCAGCCATCAAACTCCGGGTGTCCGGATTGTAAAACGTCGACATCTTCTTCACGACACTTCAGTTTTAACAGAAACCATTTTTGTTTCTGTCCAACACACATGGGCCGTTGTTCTCGCCGAATTAACCGCTTGGGTAAACGATAGCGAAACCAGTGACGGCTGGTGTACAGAATTTCTACCTGCTCTGGCTTGAGACCGACCTCTTCCCAAAGTTCTCGGTACATCGCCTGTTCAGGGGTCTCACCATCATCTATGCCGCCTTGCGGAAACTGCCAGCTATGCTGATTAATACGGCGAGCCCAAAATACCTGCCCATGCCCGTTACAGATGACGATTCCTACGTTTGCTCGGAATCCTTCAGCATCTATCACGCGAGCATCCTCAATTATTCTTTGATAAAGTGATTCTTCCATAAAGGGCGACTTGGGGCAAATCAAATGCGTTATACAGTACCGACGCCAACCTCTGTAGACGAACTATTACAGCGCGCAAATCGGCTAACAGGACAATCATTCGCCCAGTTAGCAAAGATAGCCAACTTACACATGCCCAACGATTTAAAGAAGGATAAAGGTTGGGTGGGCATGATGCTCGAACAACACTTAGGCGCCAGTGCGGGATCTAAGCCGCTGCAGGACTTTCCTGATCTGGGTGTAGAGCTAAAAACATTACCCGTCGATGAACAAGGCCAACCATTGGAAACGACCTTTGTATGTGTTGCCCCGTTGCTAAATACGTCTGGGTTGAACTGGTTAAACAGTAACGTACGTAATAAGTTAAGCTGTGTATTATGGTTACCCATCGATGGACGTCGAGCCGTTCCTTTAGCAAAACGCGTCGTCGGTCAGCCTTTTTTGTGGCGTCCAACAAACGAACAAGAGCAAGCCTTGCAGTCGGATTGGGAAGAACATATGGATCGTATTGCATTAGGTGAGGTCGAATCGATCACAGCACGACAAGGCGAGTTTTTGCAAATTCGCCCGAAGGCTGCGGATGGTAGCGCGCTCACTGAGGCGGTCGGACCCAACGGTCAGATGATCCAGGTGCGTCCGCGGGGCTTTTATTTAAAGAAAACATTTACCCGAGCGATACTAGAACAGGTGTTTAATGCAGTTTAACGTCACCCCACAAGCAAAGCGTAATGCCATTACGTTCTGTGCTGTTGCGATAGGGCTCATCGCACTTTTGGTTTTTATGCATTTAGTGCGAGATGATATTCCCGTTGGCATTTCTGTGGTCATCGGTGCTGCGGCTGGTATTTTGTTGCTACTTGGCGTAGGAAAGCTGATTGAGCCCCCCGTATCATTAGCCATCACCCCAGACACCATTCGTTACATTCACCGAAAAGGCGAGTGGCAATTGGATTGGGACAATGTAGTGCGTTTCGATATTCCCCGAGTGCACCGCTTAATGGAGCTCGAGGACGCGCCGTTTTTAGGCTTTCGTGTTTACAACAACGATGCAATTTTGCAAACCATTTCGCCCCGCTTAGCGTCTGCTATCTTATTTGAGCAACGCCAGTTGATGACCATGGCGTTGCGTCACGAGCGTCCAGAACAAGCTGACTACAGTGAGTACTTTGATATACCCGAGCGTTTTGTCAGCTCAGAGGGACGTGTTTATAAGGGGCTTATCGCAGTCTTTGGTCGCCGCATGGAACAAATGCGCGAACTACTCGGTTACGATCTTTATGTCAGCGCAAACGCACTTGATCGAGACATCTATGAATTTAGAAGTCATCTGCAACGACTGCAGGCATCTCGACAAGAAGCGAAACTGGACAATACCCGTTAACGCGTTAAACGCTCGAAGTCGGGGATTGTGTAAGCCTCGACTTCCGGCTTTTGAAACAAATAGCCTTGCATGAGCTCAACGCCGTTGTACTTAAGATAGTAGTATTCCTCTATCGTTTCGATGCCTTCTGCTACAAGCGTGATGTCTAATTCTTCTGCGGCACGCTGAACCGCTGCAAACAGCGCCTTTTTGATGCGATCCTCATGAATATTTCGAATCAACTTCATATCGATTTTTAGTAAATCGGGTTGAAAGTCTGCTAACAAGTTTAGTCCAGCATACCCCTCACCAAAATCATCAATGGCTGTTAAAAAGCCATGTTCACGATAGGTTTTGAATACATCAACGAGTAGACTGTGATTCTCGACCTTCTCGTGCTCGGTCACTTCGAAAATAATATTTTCACGTGGCAATCCAGTTTTACGTGCTGTTTTGAGCGTTTGCGCAAGACATGTCTCGGGTTCATAGATCGCGTTAGGCATGAAGTTAATGCTCACTTTCGACGGTAATTGAATGCGAGCAGCGGTCTCTATTGCCGTCATCCGACACGTTTGATCAAAGGTATACTTGTTCGAATCATTGACTCGAGATAATACCTCACCGGCACCTTCTCCGTTAGAGCCTCTTACTAGGGCTTCAAACGCAAACACGTTTTTACTGTGCACGTTCACTATCGGCTGAAAAGCCATTTTGATGTCAAAGCCTAGTTCAGACTGGCAATCGCATGATGGACAAGCCGCCATGTTTAGGTTCCTCGTTTCAATTATTTATCGCGTGATCTAAGGTAACGGAATATAGGCTGATTTTGATCAATACAAAAATGCACGCGCCACGACAAATTTTTCTTGCCTTTATTTGAATATAGTGTAATTAAGCGCTGCGTATATCGAATGGAGATTTTAATGGAAGTTTTAGGTTGGAAAGAATGGGGGCAGTTGCCCGACATCGGGATTGATGCAATTCACATGAAAGTTGATACCGGTGCCAAGACGTCTTGTTTGCATGCATTCAAATTAGAGCCTTTTGAAAAGGATGAACAGCCTTGGCTTCGTGTCCATGTTCATCCGCATCAAGACAGTGTTGAGGAGCATGTCTTTGAAGCCCCTATTCATGACCAGCGTGAAGTCACTGATTCCGGCGGTCATACGGAAGTTCGCTACGTCATAAAAACACGACTGTGTCTTGGTCAGTTTGATGGACCCGTTGAACTCACTTTAACCAACCGCGATACTATGAAGTTTCGCATGCTGCTAGGTCGACAAGCTATGCGGAAGCGGTTTATGGTAAATCCAGAACTGGCTCATCAACTAGGAGAGCGCCCATGAGAATCGCCATTCTATCTCGAAATTCCAAACTTTATTCGACACGTCGCTTAATCGAAGCTGCGAAAGCGCGTGGTCATGACGTCGACGTGCTAAATCCGTTAAGCTGCTATATGAACATCAATGCGCGAGAGTCATCAATTCATAAACATGGTGTGGAATTACCTTATTACGATTGTGTCATACCTCGTATCGGTGCTTCCGTGACTTTCTACGGTACTGCCGTATTGCGTCAGTTTGAGATGATGGGAACCTACCCGCTGAATGAATCGGTAGCGATTTCCCGTAGCCGCGACAAGTTGCGCTCACTGCAGTTACTCTCTCGCAAAGGGATCGGTTTACCCACAACCGGTTTCGCGAGTCAGCCTCAGGATATTCCTGATCTCATTGATATGGTCGGTGGTGCGCCTCTAGTCATTAAATTGCTCGAGGGAACACAAGGCATTGGCGTCGTTTTAGCAGAAACCCGGCAAGCCGCTGAAAGTGTTATCGAGGCGTTTATGGGACTACAGTCAAACATTATGGTGCAAGAGTATATTCGCGAAGCCGGTGGCGCCGATATTCGCTGCTTTGTTATCGGCGATAAAGTCATCGCAGCTATGAAGCGCCAAGCAAAAGAGGGAGAGTTTCGCTCTAATTTACACCGTGGGGGTAGCGCATCACTGATTAAACTGACACCCGCCGAACGCGCAACAGCGGTTAAAGCCGCCAAGACCATGGGTCTTAATGTAGCGGGTGTTGATTTGTTACGCTCTAACCACGGCCCACTGGTCATGGAAGTTAACTCATCTCCAGGACTTGAGGGGATTGAAGCGGCGACCGAAAAAGATGTCGCGAGTCAAATTATTGCATTCATGGAAAAGAATGCCAAAGCTCATAAAACGCGCACTAAGGGACGCGGCTAATGGCAGCGAGAAAGCCGCGTATGGCGGTGTTTGAATTGGCAGGCTGTCGGGTTGAGCCAGGTAGTCACCAGCATGTACGTTTGCCAGCAGCGCGTTTATATAACGATGCGCCGCTCGACCTAAGAGTCGATGTTTTTCATGGTGTTAAGCCAGGCCCCGTACTACTATTAAGCGCCGCAATTCACGGCGATGAACTGAACGGTATCGAAATTTGTCGGCAAATCATTCAGCGCATTAACCCATTGGAACTTGCTGGCACGCTCATCGTTGTGCCCATCGTCAATCTATTTGGCTTTATTCAGCAATCTCGTTACTTACCGGATCGAAGAGATCTCAACCGTTGTTTTCCTGGCTCCGAACGGGGCGCTTTAGGCTCCCGTATTGCCCACCTCTTTAACGAGGAACTTGTCCAAAAGGCTTCGCACATTGTGGATTTGCACACCGGTGCCATCCATCGCAGTAATTTGCCACAAATTCGTGTCGACATTGATAACGAGAGTGCTTTGGCAATGGCAAAAGCCTTTGGTTCTCCGGTCATTCTCAATTCAAAAGAGCGGGACGGCTCCTTGCGCGCGTTAGCCAATAGTTTAGGAATTCCACTTATTTTGTATGAAGCGGGCGAGGCGCTGCGATTTGACGATGCCTCTATAAACTCAGGCGTGGTTGGTGTTATTAATGTACTTAAGCACCTCAAAATGCTTAAAGGACGACGCCAAGGCCGAAGAATATCGCCGGTCATTTCAAGCCGTTCTACTTGGGTACGCGCCGAAAAAGATGGCTTGGTGCTTCGCAAAGTTGAACTCGGGCAAACAGTGCAACCTGAACAAGTTTTAGCACACATTGCCAGCCCGCATGGTGACGATGTCGATGTGATCACCTCCCCCGTGCCAGGTATTATCATCGGCTGTACTAACATCCCTGTTGCAAACGAAGGCGAAGCACTATTTAACATCGCACAATTCGAGTCAGACAGTTTAGAAGAAGCGACCGATATTATAGATTCTTTTACTGAAACTTATGAATGAAATGACTGACTGCTCAATGAATTTTCAGCGCGGTTTGCGCCACTGCGACGGACAAGTGAATATTTACCAAGCTGTGCTAAAGGCCTTTTGTGAACAATACGCAAATCGCCTTTGTCAGCATCACAGCATCGCAAGTGATGGGCTCTATCAAGAACTCCACGCTCTGAAAGGACTGAGTGCGACCATAGGTGCTCAGTCTCTTAGCGAGCTAACAGAAAGCGCATTTAAGAACTGGACAAGCATGAGTGATGACTCAAGAATAAAAGCACTCGACAGTATACAATTTGAGTTATCAAAAGTCCTTGATGAGATTAAAGAATACTTAACACAAAATAACTGATTAAAATAAGCGCAATCTTGTTTATTTTTCGCTATTATCAGTCGATATAACAATAACAATAAACATTCGAACAAAATGTTATGCCAGAGTCCAGCAGAGCGATACAATTCGAGCGCTCCGCCAATGATGTCTACGTCAGTGTTTTAAAATCGGCAAAGGACACGACCGCGGAGCAGATCAAGACGGCTTTTGAAATGAGCCGTTTTGCTGAGGCGCTGTTGGTTGATGAAAATGTCTTTGAACAAGTCATAAAAAACTTTAAGCAATGGCAACTGAGTGAACAGACACCCTCTAGCCGGTACTCCGAGCGTATCGCAACGCTGGAAGACGCCCGTCTATACGTGATAATCAGCGATGACCACATGACCGCCACCTTAAGCTGTGACGCCGCACAAGGCGGTACGCCCATCGAACGCCAAGATGTCCTCGAAGCGCTCAAAGGCGCTGGAGTCGTAGCGGGTATAAAGCGAAAAATGGTCGACAAAATCATCAACCATGCCAAAAACGTCGAGCCGGGCAGTCATTTTGATGCCATTATTGCCCGAGGCGTGACCGCGAAAAATGGGCATAATGCCTGGTTTGAACGACTGGTCGACGATGCTCGGCAACGTGTTTTACGTCCGCAAGCGCGCGAAGATGGAACGGTGGACATGCGTGATTTAGGTGAACAAATCACGGTGTTGGAAGGTGATCCTTTACTGCGCAAACATCCTCCGACTAAGGGTCGCCACGGCTGCACGGTAAAAGGTGATGTCATCGAAGCCTTCGACGGCGAAGATACTGACATGGCGCCTGGGGAAGGCGCTCGCTTTGATGACAATGACCCAATGACAATTATTGCCGCACGCACAGGGATGCCTTGGTTTACGCACAACTCTGCCAGTGTTGATGATGTACTTACCCTGAAAACCGTTGATGTCTCTACCGGCCATGTGAAGTTCAAAGGCAGTGTTATTGTTACTGGTAACGTCACAGAAGGCATGCGCGTTGAATGCACGGGTGATATCACCGTAGCTGGTTATGTTGATTCCGCTCACCTTTTCGCTGGTGGCAGTATTACCGTTCGTAAGGGTTGCATTGGCCACATCTCATCAGAAGATGAGCAACGTTTACAAAGTGATGAGGCTTATATCCCCCACTTATCATCCAAACTTCATGCCAATGATTCGATCTGGTGTGCCTATGCACAGTATGCTTTTTTAAAATGTAATCAGTCGCTGACTATCGACCGACAACTGACTCACTGTCATGTTGTGTGTCATGGGGAGGCATTTATCGGTGGGCAAGATAACTCGGCTCGAGGAAAAATCATCGGCGGAACCTTTGAGACCTGTGCCCACATCTGTGCAGGCCAATTGGGCGCTCGAGCAGGGACACTCACTCGCTTTATACTCAGTGTACCACCGCCACCAATCAGCACCTTACAGGCACTGAGCCAGTTATATCATCAATTACGCGCGATAACCTCACGCTTAAGAAGAGTAGAAAAAGGTATTACACGCTGCCAGTCGCTTGCCAATAGTGAGCAACAAAAGTCACTGAAGCACTCACTTGTAACGGGCGCTAAGTCGGAGCTTGAAAGGTTACGCAGTATACAGAATGACCTCAAAGTTATGCGCGCTTCGCTAAAAAATCATACGACACTGCGTATTATGGCAGCAAAAGAGGTATTTCCTGGTGTTCAACTCGAATACGATCATAAAAAACTGCGCATCAAGGAACATCGAGGTGGTACACTGTTACTACTTAAAGATCATGAACTACGAATGGATATCCTCAGATAACTTATGCCCGCTCAATCGACCTCTGATGCCGTAGCTCGGCTACTCAGCCGTCACCAAGATGCAGAGTGGCTGTCCACTCCTCGCGATAAGCGTTTAGTGATACACCCCGATGGCAGCCAATTAGCAACCCTGTTCGACAACGCGTGGTGTCTGCATGCGGGTCATGCGATGCATTATTCACATGCCTATACTCAGGCGCTATCCCCAAAGCTCGAGGCTTATCAGTTGATACTGTTGGTGGTTGCGAAGGAGCAGTCTCTTAATCAATGGATACTGCACCAACTGTCCCTTCAAGCCCCGTCCGCTCGCATTCTGATCGTCGGCGAAAAACGCGGCGGTGTTACTAGCTTGGTAAAAAAATTGCCTCCCGCCTTTTTAAAAGCACAAAAACTTGCCTCGGGTAATCATTGCCAACTATTTCAAACCCGCGTCCTAACAAAGCCGTTGACGGATTCAGAGGCACCTGCACTGAGTGGATTCGATGTGGATTGGCGAGGTGTTTCTGCCTCATTCAGTGCGTACCCGGGAGTTTTTAGCCAAGGCCGGCTGGATGCAGGTACTGCATTGTTACTTGAACATTTGCCCGAGGCGATTCATGGCAACGTGCTTGATTTTGCATGTGGATGCGGTGTCATTGGCGCACTCGTCGCACAGAAGTTCGCCGTCGAACTGACAGCATCCGATGTTAGTCCAATGGCCATTGCGAGTACGCAAATGAACTGGGAGAAGCTTGGCATCCACGGGCGTTTAATACTCGCTGACGGTCTATCAAGCCTTAGCGATGGGTCATTTAATTGGATCCTTAGCAACCCCCCATTTCATACCGGATTACGCACCGATTACGACATTGGTGAGCAATTTATTCAACAGGCATTTAAGAAACTCGCACCGAACGGCACACTGGTCATTGTTGCGAACCGGTTCTTACCGTGGCCAGAACACATGCGGCAGGTATTCGGTCATTGTGATGAACTGGCTGATAATGGCAAGTTTAAAGTGTTACTAAGCAAACGCTTAAGTTGAATATACAAATCTTCGCGCTGAATACATTGATATTTAGATGCACACTCATTAACCATTTGATAACATAGTCTAAACAGGATAACAAAGTCGTTTATACAGCAAAATAATGCAAACCATTTCGCTCAAAAGAGGCTTAATCTACATTGTTCTATTGATTACCGTTGTCGCCCTTGCTATCGGTTTCAGTATCAATCTATTCAGCCAAGTTAGCCAATACCGTCAAGCACTTTTGGAACGCAGTGAATCCGATGCTCGAATGATTGCCGCGCACGCAGTGCAAAACTTAGCATTTAGCGATAACACCGCTGAACAACGGCGGCTCGCGACGTTGAGCAACAACCAATTTATTCAACATGTGCATATCTATAAAATTGATACTGTCAGCGGCGACTTGAGCTTTTTCTCAAGTTATAACAAGGAAGGGCTCGCCCCCATTCCTGCTAAGTTTGCACAAATAGAAAGATTAACCGCACCCCGTTTACAAGACGATTATATTGAGGTTGCCCAAGCGATACAGCTGGATGGTCAAGTCGTCGGTTACGTATATCTGCGCGCAAGTGCCGACGAATTAAGACTCTTCAAGTTACGTTCGATTGCGGTCGCGTGCACTGTTTTTGTATTAACGCTGCTCATGTGCACATTATTAGCGCTGCGTTTACGCCGTATATTAAGTCAACCGCTTGATAGGATCGTTGACATTGTGTCACAGATATCGCGAAACAAAGACTACGGTCTTCGCTTGCCGGAATCTCGCGTTAATGAGTTCAATGAATTAGGTAATGCCCTCAATATCATGCTCGAGCGTGTACAACATCATATTTTACGCCAACAAAAGGCGGAACGAGAAGCCAGTCAGTTGAACGCAGAGCTTGAGCAACAAGTCACTCAACGAACAAAAGCACTACGCGAATCAAACCAGGAACTGCTCACCACACTCGAACAGTTGCATAAGTATCAGGGACAACTGGTTGAGTCGGAAAAAATGGCATCTCTCGGCGATATAGTGGCCGGCATAGCCCATGAGGTAAATACGCCTATCGGCTTGTCGGTCACCGCTTCAACGCTGCTACAAGATAAGCTGGAGGTCATGCGTGAAAAGTTCGATGAAAAGCGCATTTCAACCAATGAGTTTGCTCGCTTTCTTGAAGACTGCACAGAAAATCTATCCATTATCTATCGCAATTTAAATCGCGCAGCGGATCTTGTAACAAGCTTTAAGCAAGTGGCTGTCGACCAATCTACTGAAATCGATAGAGCGATTGATATTGAACAGTTCACTCGCGATTTGCTGATTTCGGTTAAGCCGCGTCGACTTGACATCGAAAAATTTCCAATTGAGATTAGTTTCGACCCAGGACTTTGTGTGGTCACTAAAGCCGGACCTTTGAACCAAATACTTATAAATTTAATTACCAACTCGATGGTGCACGGATTTGATCGCCGCGAACAAGGAAAAGTTAACATTTTATTTGAACGACGTGAAAGCGAACTCGAAATCACTTATCGCGATGATGGCAAAGGTGTTCCTAATGAGATCGGTAAAAAGATATTTGATCCTTTCGTCACAACAAAGCGCGGCTCTGGCGGTAGTGGTTTAGGCTTACACCTTGTCTATAACTTAGTGACCCAGGTATTAGACGGTCAGATACACTTTTTTAGCGAACTTAATCACGGCGTTGAATTTATTGTTCGTTTTCCGGTCAAATCGTGCGAAAATCAAACTTAACTGGGGTTTTTGTTGAAAATTTTTGAACAAAAGTCATAATGTGGCATCAATAGAACTGTATTTAATACATTTTAATTCGTCACTCGAACTCATTGCTAGGAACGCATTGCTTTATGAACGCCAGACTTTTAATTGTTGAAGATGAGGTGGTTACTCGCCAAACATTAACACGACTTTTTCAGCAAGAAGGTTATGAAGTGTTTGACGCTGCTGACGGCTTGCAAATGGAAAATATCATGCGTCAAGAGCGTATCGATGTTGTTATCATGGATGTTAACCTTCCGGGTAAAAACGGTCTCGAGCTTGCAGAGTCTTTACGTGAAAGAGATAACATTGGCCTTATCTTCTTAACAGGAAGAGACAGCGAAGATGATCGTCTACTTGCGCTGGAGCTTGGTGCAGACGATTATCTAATCAAGCCATATAACCCTAAAGAACTGACTATTCGTGTTCGTAACTTGTGCCGTCGTATCGAATCGTCACGTTCAAGCAGCCCCGTCGATAACGATAGTGTACAATTTAACTTCCACGGCTGGCGTTTAAACAGTGACAGCCGTTGCTTATACTCTCCCGACAATCAAATGTTTAGATTGCCCAAGAGTGAGTACCGCGCGCTTGAACTGTTCTTAACGAACCCTGGCCGTATTCTGGACCGTGAGACACTCGTAAAACGTATGTTGGACCGTGACTTACGTCCTAATGACCGAACTGTCGATGTGGCTATTCGCCGCATTCGTCGTCATTTTGAATCACATCCAGACACGCCCAATTTAATCACCACCATTCACGGTGAAGGTTATCGGTTTATAGGCGAGGTAGAGCAAGAGTCTCAATGAGACTGTTGCTCTAGCCATTGTTGAATCTGCTGACGGTGTGGGATCACATTGTCAGCCCACTCTACTAGCCACTGCTCCGCGGTTGGCCAACCCCACGACTCCTTCTCAAGGTTTTCCATATATACGGCCAAAGCCTTGAGTCCTACGGAACGACAGGCTCCCTTGACTTTGTGCGCTTGTGAGCGCAACTGTGCCTCGTCTTTCTTCGTCGCGGCTTCGTGCAATAGGCTTGCATAACCCTGTATCACTTGATCAAAGGTTTTTAGCGTCATTTCTAATCCATCTTCGCCCAGCGACTCGTAGTATTGTTGCAGCAGTTCGGTATCGATTACATCCGAATTTGTCATAAGTTATCCATTTCGAATCTAAAACCTTATCCTGTGCGTAATCGTACATTGAGTCAACCGATACCTTTAATCGGTTTTATTTGATTAATTTTTAGCTTCGGGAATGAAATGATCCCCCTATCTAAGATATACTACCGGACCTAGAGTTTATGCTTGATAAATTGAAGAAAGAGCGGAGTTCCAAACGAATGCCGAACAGTATGCCCGACGTAGCCAACCAAACACAGGCCCAGACTGAAGGGACCTTAGATTGGGTAGGCATGAGCAATATCGAAGTACCTATGATGGTTGCAGCTTCTGACGCATCAGAGCGTCCTGTTGCAGCTCACGTTGAAGCTTTTGTTAATTTAAAAGACCCAAAAGCTAAAGGCATTCACATGTCTCGCCTTTATCTTCTTTTGGATCAACTATCAACCGAAGGTGAGTTAAGTCACGCTTCTTTGAAGCAATTGTTACGTGACTTTATTGAAAGCCATCAAGACATCAGTGATCGCGCCTTCATCAAGTTTGATTTTGATTATCACCTTCGTCGTGAATCACTGATTAGCCGCAAAAAAGGATGGAAAGCCTATCCGGTCAGTTTAACAGGTCGCTATGATGAAGGTCACCTGAATCTTGAGTTGGCGGTTGATGTGCCCTATTCGTCAACATGCCCATGCTCGGCCGCATTGGCTCGTCAACTTATCCAAGAAGCATTCGATGCAAAGTTTGCCGAGCAAGAGCATATTGATAAGGCGACTATCCATCAATGGCTTGGGACTACCGAAGGCATCGTTGCAACGCCACACAGTCAGCGCTCCACAGCGCAAGTCAAAGTAGCGCTGAGCGATAGCGTAGAAGAATTCCCGATTGTTGCACTGATCGATGCGATTGAAGACGCGCTTAAGACACCCGTTCAAGCAGCGGTTAAGCGTGAAGATGAGCAAGAGTTTGCGCGTCTAAATGGGCAGAACTTGATGTTCTGCGAAGATGCATCACGCAGATTACAGCACCGTCTTGTTCAAATGCCTATCTTTGAAGACTTCTGGGTACGCGTTAATCATTATGAATCATTACATGCGCATGACGCAGTGAGTGTGACCACTAAAGGTGTGAAAGGTGGTTATAGCTCATAAGGCTAAAATCATCGAATGCGCGATTAAAAAGCTTGGCAACCGCCAAGCTTTTTTACTTTTGGCACACTAGTTGCAGTAAATATCTCAGCAAATCATCCGTCAAACTTTTGTTGAGGTGTCACGATGGAAATTATTCTATTACTGTTCGTTGTTGTATTAATTGCTGTAGCTGTTGTTGCGAGTCGCATGTCAGAAAGCTATGTCCCCTATCCTTACAAGATGAAGGATGTCACTTTTTGCTCAGCACAAGAAGCACAATTTTTGACATTACTTGATAAAGCCGTCAGTGACGACTTTAGGATTTTTACCAAAGTTCGCTTGAGTGATCTTGTTTCCGTCAAAAGCGGTCTTTCTCGCGCTGCTCAAAAGGATGCGCAGACCAAGGCAAGTCAACGAATCCTCGATTACGTATTGTGTGATATTGAGACAATGGAAATCAAAGCCGTGATCGAGCTCGAGCCTGCATCGCCACAGCTGAACCAGCAAAAACGTAATCTATTTTTGAAGAATGCGCTCGGTGCTGCGGGCCTGCCATTTCTCCGCTTTAAAGCCCAACCGGGTTATCGCGTGGCAGAGTTAAAGCAGTATATACACGCTAAAATTCAGCAGGCGGAGCATATTAAAGCGGCTATCCCAGGTGATCAACAACGTCCAGCAACGGGCGAACACCATGGCAAGCACGGTCATGAATCACCTATTGCAGCTTAAGCCGACATTTGTAAGACTTCGTGTATGGATGCACACTTGCTCTCTTGGGTTTATCACCCTATCGTACTGGCCACATTAGCGCTCATTATTGAGCGCTTTTTTTCGTTGCCAGAACATTGGCATCCCCTGACGATCTTCCGCTTGTTTGCCAAGTTTCTGACAGATAAGGTATGTCACCAAGCCCACGGCAACACCCAGCAAACTGTCGCTGGAGCCTTGTTGCTTGGGCTTTTGCTACTAATATGTTTGCTTCCCGTGAGCATCATTCAAATGAGTGCCGAATTGCATGAGCTAACCGGTGTTGTCTGGCTTTGGTTTGCAATTAAATACAAACGTACATTAAATCAGACAAAACTCGCCGCTATGGCGCTGAATAAAGGGCAAAAACGTGCCGCTCGAGCTATCGTGAGTCGATTCGTCCCCTTTGACTGCGAACAGCTCAGTCAAATAGGCCTCGCCAAGGCAATTTTTGAGGTTCGTTTGCGGATTCTCGTTGTTAATGTACTCGCGCCTTTACTTGCTTGGTACGTATCGGGACCTATCGCCGCACTCGCGATACGCCTAATTATCGAATGCCATCACTTATGGCCTGTGCCCGCCCCATGCTACCAGCACTTTGGTCGCGCCGCTCAAGTGCTCTATCAGACAATTGAATCACTGGTTTTAGTCGTACCTGCCTTACTTTTACGACCGTGGCTTTGGCTCATAAGAAGACGTCCAGCAGTGGCGCTACGACAAGGTCAAGGCTTGTCGCTCGGTGCGTTTATGTGGTTAGATTCACAAAGTCGGTTGTACAACTTGAGTCTCGGTGGCCCGCAAAAATACCACCATAAACGGCTCAGTCGTACACGCTTCGATGGCACTCTTTCACCCCAAATAGTACAAAATAAGCTTTATTTAACAGGTATTTGGCTCGATATAATAATAATCATGCAGGTTTTTCTGTGTTTGGTTTTGTTCATTTATCGACCCTGAGGTCGAGTTCGTATATACTGTGCGCCCTAATAAGCAACCGAAAGTAATTATGAAAACCATTGATGTAATTGGCATCGGCAACGCACTCGTCGATCAGGAATTTGAAGTCAGCGAAGACTTCCTAGCCAAACACCATTTGGAAAAAGGCATGATGGCACTCATTGAGGAAGAGGATCAGAATAAACTGATCGCCGAGCTCAGTACGATGGGTGACCTTAAAAAGCAATGTGGCGGTGGCTCTGCGGCTAACTCGTTGGTCGCATTTGCACAGTTTGGTGGCTCAGCTTTTTATTGTTGTAAAGTCGCTAACGATGAAGCGGGCGATTTTTATCAACGTGACCTAGAGCACGTCGGTATTCAAACTAACCTCACCAGCCAAAATAATGACGGTACCACAGGTCGTTGTTTAGTGATGGTCACCCCCGATGCCGAGCGCACAATGCGTACACATCTTGGTATTACTGCCGATTTGTCGACTCATGAACTTCATCCTGAGGCAATTGCCGCTGCGAAATACCTCTACATCGAAGGATACTTAATTACTTCTGAAATCGCCCGTGAAGCTATTGCAGAAGCAAAACGCGTTGCCCGCGAAAATGATACTAAAATTGTCATGACTTGCTCCGATCCCGCGATGGTTAAATACTTCCGCGATGGTATCGATGAAATTCTAGATGGCGGTGTCGACTTGATGTTCTGTAATAGAGAAGAAGCCGAACTTTTGACAGGTGAGACGGCTCCACACGCCGCTGCACAACGTTTATTAAACTGCGCATCGACCGTTGCTATCACACTCGGTAAAGAAGGTGCGTTAATTGCTGATTCTGAGCGTCAGATTCATATTCCAGGCGTTCCTGTTCAAGCGGTCGATACTAACGGCGCAGGCGATATGTTTGCCGGTGCCATGCTATACGGTATTACTCAAGATATGGAACTTGAGCAAGCGGGTCGACTCGCCAGTTTAGCAGCAGCAGAGCTTGTCACTGAGTTCGGCGCGCGCTTGAGCAAAGAGCGTCAACAGCAACTTTTAGAAAAGCTGCTAAGCTACGCTTAACACCCATTTTTTATGCAAAGGATAACGGTAGCATTATGAGTTTAAACGATCCTAAGTTCACCGATTTTAAAGTGGCAGATATTAACCTGGCTGATTGGGGCCGCAAGGAAATTGCCATTGCTGAATCTGAAATGCCCGCTTTGATGACTATTCGTCGCAAGTATGCGGACGAGAAGCCGCTTAAGGGCGCCCGTATTATTGGTTGTATTCACATGACCATTCAGACGGCTGTGCTTATCGAAACTTTAGTTGAACTCGGTGCGGACGTGCGTTGGTCTTCTTGCAATATTTTCTCAACCCAAGACCACGCAGCCGCTGCCATTGCTGCAGCCGGCGTTCCAGTCTTTGCTTGGAAAGGCGAAACAGAAGAAGAATACGAGTGGTGCCTAGAGCAAACCTGTAAGAAAGATGGCGAGCTTTGGGATGCGAATATGATTTTGGATGATGGCGGCGATTTAACGCTGATGATCCACGAGCAATTCCCAGAAATGTTGGAGAAGATCCACGGTATTACCGAAGAGACGACAACCGGCGTGCACCGTCTCCTCGATATGCTCAAGCAAGGCACGTTGCGTGTACCGGCTATTAATGTCAACGACTCGGTAACTAAGTCGAAAAATGACAACAAATACGGATGCCGCCATTCACTGAATGATGCCATTAAGCGCTCGACTGACCACTTAATGTCAGGCAAAAAGGCGTTGGTCATCGGCTATGGTGATGTAGGTAAAGGCTCTGCAGCGAGCTTACGCCAAGAAGGCATGATCGTTAAAGTCACAGAAATCGACCCGATTTGTGCAATGCAGGCATGTATGGACGGCTATGAAGTGGTCTCGCCCTATATCGATGGCGTCAACAGTGACGACGGTAGCACGATCAACAAAGCGCTGTTGGGTAACATTGATTTATTGGTCACCACGACAGGTAATGTGAACGTTTGTGACCGCCACATGTTAGCAGCAATCAAATCAACTGCCGTAGTCTGTAACATTGGCCACTTCGATAACGAAATCGATACCGCATTCATGCGTAAAAACTGGCGCTGGGAAGAAATTAAGCCACAGGTTCATAAGATCTATCGTTCTGATGACGACAACGACTACTTATTGTTGCTGGCTGAAGGTCGCCTCGTGAACTTGGGTAATGCAACGGGCCACCCTAGCCGTATTATGGACGGTTCTTTTGCCAACCAGGTGCTTGCACAAATGCACTTGTTCCAGCAGAAATTTGCTGACATGTCGATTGAACAGCAAAAGGAATACTTGCGTGTTGAAGTCTTACCGAAGCAGCTCGATGAAGAAGTCGCGCGTTACATGGTGCAAGGCTTTGGCGGTGTGATCACGCGCTTGACTCAACAGCAAGCTGATTACATCCATGTTGAGGTCGAGGGTCCTTTCAAAACTGACGAGTATCGGTACTAATAATGCAAGACGAATTGATTATTCGCCCTATAACGGCCGCTGATTCAGCGGCCGTTATTAGTTTGGCAAACGAAGTTCACGGCGATAACTACCTGAATGAGGAATCTCTCGCGGCGCTACTCAACGCAGGCACAGCGGGTGACATTAATCTTTCATTCTTAGCGGAAAAGGCAGGCGAAATACTCGGTGTTCGGATTACGGTCGCGCCGGGACAGTGGCCTATCGACGAGGCATGTACACCTGCCGCATGGCAGGTTGCGCCTGAGTATATTTGCTACTTTAAATGTGCTGCGGTTGCCGAGAACGCACGTGGCTTGGGGGTCGGTAAAAAGCTGCTTTCAGCCAGCATTGAAGCCGCCAAAAAGCTCGGTTGCGAAGCAGGGCTCGCGCATATCTGGATGCAAAGTCCGAACAACAGCGCTTATGGTTACTTCAGTGCGTGTGGCGGTGAACTAATAACTACGCATGCTAAACGTTGGTATCAAGCTTCGATTGAAGACGGCTATTACTGCCCGGTATGCGATGGTACTTGCTACTGTAAAGCCGGTGAAATGATACTCTATTTTTCATCTGAGCGACTTTAGTCCATGTACGATCCGCTTAATGACACCGAGCTCCCCAACGCAGCGCCACGTGCTGGCTATTGGGCAGGTCATTCAGTCAAATGGCCAGCGAGTTTAAATCAGCTACCTAAAACGACTGATGCACTCGTCATTGGTGGCGGCTATACGGGATTAAATGCAGCGATTGAACTGCGTGCACAGGGACGTGAAGTCACTGTCATCGATGCTGAGCAACTAGCTTGGGGGTGTTCAAGCCGCAATGCTGGCTTTGTCATGAAAAGTACCGGTCGGCTCGGCTTGAAGCACTGGCACGATAGCTTCGGTGAGGATGTCGGCTACGCAATGGCGAACGAACATCAACTTGCCCTTGAGCGGATCAGAGCGCATGTAAAACACTGCCCCGATCAATGTGACCTGCGAGAAGGTGGCTACGTCAAGCTGGCACATAATAAAGGGGCGGTTAAAGCCCTAAGCTCGCAGTACCAATTCCTGCGTTCGATTCAACAGCCGGTGACATGGCTCAATAAACAACAGATTGCCGAGACCATCAAAACACAACATGGCTTTGCGGGTCTGAAGTTTGATGATTGCTTTGCGATCAATCCAGTAAAGTTGGCAGCCAGCGTCGCTCGCCAAGCTCATCAAGCAGGCGCACAGCTAATAGAATACTGTGCGGCGACCGCAATGCACCGTTCGGACGAGGGGTGGCGAGTACACACAGCACGAGGCGAAATCGTGGCGCGTGATGTACTCTTTGCTACGAATGCATACACCACACAAAAGCTGTTCCCTGACCTTGCACAACGTAATTTGCCCGTGGTTTCTAGCGTGATTGTTACACCACCCCTGAGTCGCGCGCAGCTAGATGCGACGGGGCTCAAAGACGACTACGCTTACATGGACACGCGCGTACTTAAGTATTACTTTCGCTTACTGCCAGACGGTCGACTATTATTCGGTGGTCGTGGTGCGATTCGAGGCGCCCATGCCGAGAGTCCCCGCTACGCTAAACGTCTACTCGCCGCACTTCATGCCAGTTTCCCGGCCTTAAAAGACATCACGCATTGGGATGACTTTTGGAGCGGTTGGGTCAGTGTGTCTTTGGATGATTATCCGCGCATCATGCAACTCGACAACAATGTTTTTGCTAGCATGGGGTACTGTGGCGCGGGCGTTAGTTTTAGCGCTTTAGCGGGTAAAAGGCTAGCGGAAAAAGCCTGCGGTTTGCCGTTACCTGCTCTACCATATTATCAGTCGAACCTTAAACCGTTTCCGTTTGCTGGCTTTCGTCGCGTTGGACAGTGGGCGTTTTATCATTACGGACGGCTACGGGATATGTGGGGCTAACACCCCACAATGCTTATAATCCAAACACGGTTTTTTCGCTCTTTAGCATACGTCCGATTAAATAAGTTAATAACACGGCCACTACTAACGTGAATACCGCGCTTACACCTGCTCCTAACCAATTCACTGTCTCACCCCGGATTAAAGACAAGAAAGTTTGATGCTGCCCAGTGAGCGGCAAATAGTACAATACGGGCGTTTTCAGACGCGCGAACTCAACACCGAACGACGCCGCCATCGGGATAATCAACAGAAAACTAATATAGGTTTGCGCTTCTTTAAAGTTCTTCGCTCGAAAAGACACGAATAGTTGCAGACTCGTTGCTAACAATGCCAATGGCACTAATGCCAAAAACATGATTAGTAACATCTCTAAACTGAAATCAACGCTCATGCCAATTTGATGGAGCGGTACAAAACTAAATATAACAGGAATAAGGATCAGCGACAGCATGGCTCCAAATAACGCGAAGCAGGAGGCAGCAAGCACCTTACCAATGACGATCGCCTGCGAACTCACTGGCTGAGACAATAAAAACTCAAGCGAATTACGTTCGCGCTCGCCGGCACTAATATCAATCGCGACATTCATCCCAGACCAAAATACCGAAAGTAAGATAAACACTAGCACGCTGCCCATAATAAGCGCGGCTTTAGAGCCCCGCGTCGCCATGTCTTGTTTCGCTACCTGAACCGGCTGTATAACGCGTGGGTCAATGCCTCTTAAAATCAGGCGATAATTAGCTATTTGAGCGGAGTAGGCTTGTAGCGCCTGCTCTACCCTTTTTATATCACTTTGCTGCTTTTGCGCGGACCAGTCTGCACGTAATGTCACCGCTATGGGAGTGGCGGAGGCAATGGCTTCAGCCCAATTTTCTGGAATCGAGAGTTCGATGGGTGTCACCTCAGCCGGCCAATCGGTGTCACGTTCTACGATTCCATTCTCACGCAAATGCTCAATCAATTCAGGCGCATATTGCTTACCGTCTATGCTTATTTTGACATCGCTCGGATCGGTTAATTGGCTAATCAAAAAGAAAAATGCAACCGCCATCAGCATCGGACCAAAGAAGGCATACGACATTGCCGCAAGTACTGAACGCTTATCGCGGAGCGCATCCTTGAACTCTTTTTTCCATATCGTTTTGTAAGCGCTCATTAGGCTGCTATCCCCTCGTCACTGCCAATAATCTTGACGAACGCATCTTCAAGGGCGGCTTCACCGGTTAACTGGCACAATTCATCCGGCGTTCCCTCGGCAGCAACTTTGCCAGCTGCCATCACTACCACTCGGTCGCACAATGCAGCCACCTCTTGCATGACGTGACTGGAAAATAAAATACAGGTGCCTGCCGCACGTTGTTCTCGCAAAATATCACGTAAAATCCGCGTGCTCATCACATCAAGACCGCGACTTGGTTCATCTAAAATCAGATGTTTAGGATTGTGAACCAACGCCTGCGCCAAGGCGACTTTCATCCGTTGCCCCTGCGAGAATCCAGCTGATTTCCTGTCAGCCAGAGAGGCGATATCTAGGCGCTCGATAACGTTATCAACACTGTGCTCAAGTTGTTCAGCTTGTAGTCCATGTAACTCGCCAAAGTAGCGCACTTGTTCGCGTACTGTTAAACGTTCATAAAGACCAAATTTGTCGGGGAAAATACCCAAGTTGCTTCGCGCCTGCAACGGGTATCTGTTGGCATCCACACTTTCTATTAACGCTTGCCCGGAGTCGGCACGAAGTAATCCATAAATAATGCGAAGGCAAGTTGTCTTACCCGCCCCATTCGGCCCTAAGAGACCGGTAATTTCACCATCACGAGCCGAGAATGTCAGCTCACTCAATGCGCTTACTGTTTTGAAGGACTTACTTATCGACTTTACTTCGATCATATTAAAGCCCCTCTCCGTTAGCATTGAGCACAAAAGGTGCTAACTTCCTTTGCTTTACACATTGAGTATCTAACGCCTCGACGCTACCCGCGCGGACGAATTGCGCGACGATCCTATTAGCACACGTATGTCCCGCAATTGTATGGCCTGCGTACGGGGCTATTACATGCACACTATTCGGTAATGTTCGCGCAGCAATATCAGCCCATCGTGGCGGCGTGACAGGATCTTGAGTACCCGATAGTAGTAACACAGGCTTTTTGCTCTCAACCGGCTGCGCAAAGGAGCTCGGCGCTGGCGTCGTTTGCCAACCCTGACACAAGTCGACAAATGCTTGACCTGTTTTTCCTCCGATAAACTCATTGTTGGCGTCCTGCTTTAACAAGCTCTCAGTCGCGCGCGGCAAGTCTTCCCGGCATACCACTGAAAGCATCAGACCTAAGTATATCGAGTTTTGAACTGCGGTGGTGGTGCCTCCCATAAGTCCTAAAATCGGCTTATAGTTGGCAGCACGCGCTTCACTGATCGCGTAAGGTAAGAGTTGTCTAGTCGCAGGGTTGTACAACGCCAACCGTACGACAGAGCTAAAACGACCGGGTGTCAGGCGAATCTGCATAGGCTCTGCAGATAACGGATCTTGAGTGTCTACAAGAACACTCTGCTGATCAAGCGACTGCATGACCTGATCATAATCTTGCTTCAGATTAGGAAACCGTTGCATACAAGGCTTTTGCTGATGGCAATCTTGCAGCATTTTTTCAAATGCCAAACTGCCGTTGAAGCCAAATGGACCTATCACCACTTGGGGGGGCGCGACGGCATCCAATGTCGCAGTACGAACTGAGTTTGAAGCGTGTTGCAGATATTTCAGCCCAACACGGCTTCCGTAAGAACCGCCGTATAGATTCCACTGCCCAATGCCGAGCGCCTGTCTAACTTGTTCAAAATCACGAATAGTATTTCGCGTATTGTATTGCGATACATCGACATTAGGATACTGTGCTAAGCACTCTGCAGCGAGCTCTGACAGGTCTTGCTCATCGTCGGATCTCACCAGCTCATCCGGCCGATTTACCTCACATGACAGTGGATTACTTTTACCGGTGCCGCGCTGGTCGATCAACACGATGTCACGTTGCTTTCTAACATCGGCGAAAATGCGTGCAATCATCGGGGCGAGTTCCGTCGCTGCTTGACCGGGCCCTCCGGCTAAAATCAGTAACGGATCCGGTTGTGCGTTCTCTTGGATAGAGGGAATAATCGCGTAGTGAATATCGATTTGTTGGCCATCGGGCTGTTCGTAATTTTCAGGAACCTGGATGTAACCACACTCCATCCGCTCTGAAAAGCCTTTAACAAAACAATGAGTCGCGTCAGTTGAATTGACCTGCTCCTGCGCGTTCGACACGCTCGCACAAAATCCAATCAGCAAGCAACAAAGTGTTTTTATCAGGCGCGAACTTAACCCTCCATGCGGGCTGCGATCATTACCTAAGTTCATGAAAAAGTCCTAGAAATAACGGTGAACAAATATTCTGTTCGTATCACACCTATTTGGCAACAGAAGAATCGAAACAAATTGTTAACGTTCACAAAAAAAGCCTCCAGAGTGGAGGCTTTTTGCAATCTTTTACAGCTTCAATAATTATAAGCCAGCACGCTCTTTAATCGCCGCCGCAATAGGTGAACTGCCATGACCATTTTGCTGAGCCCATTCGTAATCGCCTGAACTTGCCAAGTCATCAACTGAAAGTCGACCAACCATAAAGGTGCCGATATCGTTTGAGCCGTTTGTCATTGCAAATTGCAATAACGACTGACCGTTGCACTGAATGCCCGAGTATACGTCACGCATACGTACACGTGAATCGCGTAACTTCTTCCGCAAACGCATCGTGTCATCGCCTTGTACATACGTACAAAGACTAAGTGCTAGTTCATTTTGTGCTTTAGCCGGCTCGCTGAAAGATACGCCCGCAATTGCCGTCGCGGCAATTAACGAACTTAAGATGAATGATTTCATTGTGTGACCCCCATCACTTACAACTGTTCACTTTTTCGCCGCGAATAATACTATGAAACGCTGACCCAATCAACGAAGCAAGTCGGAGTAACGCTTTGAAAAAACAACACTTTATTAACTTTCTTTGTCGAGTACTTTTATAGTATAGGCAGGTACTTGATCATCCGACGCGGCAACAAATTGCCGCTTAAGTTCTTGCCAGCTATGCGCTTTTTGATAATCAGGGAAGTATGTATCGCCTTCAACATCTAATTCGATTTCGGTAACATATAGACGGTCGCAATACGGGAAAAAAAGTTCATATATTTTTCCTCCACCAATAATCATCAACTCTTCAGCATCCCCAGCGGCGGCAAATGCTTGGTCGACATTTGCCACCCAAATTACGCCATTATCGGGGTCTTGGTGTCGATCGGGTTGCGAAGTTAATACAATATTCTTACGTCCTGGCAAGGGACGACCCAATGATTCAAACGTTCGCCGACCCATAACAATCGGCTTACCTAATGTAACTTTTTTGAAATATTGTAGCTCATTAGGAATATGCCATGGCATCGCATTGTCCTTTCCTATGACTCGATTATTCGCCATCGCGGCTATCATAGAAACTTTCATTGAATGTCGCCCTTTTTAGACATTACTTTTGGTAGATGACTTCGACACCGTCGTCATCATCATCGTCGTCATCAAAATCGTCTTCATCTTGATACTCTTCCAAGACTTCATCATGGTACGTATCCCATTTAAAGTCGACGGCTTCTTCCTCTTGCGCTTTTTGCGCTTCTTCATGAGGTGAAGGCAAAGTATCAATATACTCGACGACATCATGACACAACTGCTGCGTATTGCGGCCTTCCAATGCGGCGATTTGATAAACTGGACCTTCCCAGCCTAATCGCTCAACCAGGTCATCAACTAATTCTTGGCGTTCTTCCTCGAGTACGAGATCAACTTTATTGATCACTAACCAGCGCGGCTTTTCCGCCAACTTAGGACTGTATTTCTCCAGCTCTTCAATGATAACGCGCGCTTGTTCAACGGGATCGCTCTCATCAAATGGTGCTAAGTCGACAAGATGCAATAGCAGACGGCAGCGTTCTAAATGCTTCAAGAACTGTATACCTAAACCAGCACCTTCAGCGGCACCCTCAATCAAACCCGGAATATCAGCGATCACAAAGCTGTGGTGAGCCGCAGGTCGCACAACACCTAAATTGGGTACCAGAGTGGTAAACGGGTAATCCGCAACTTTAGGTTTTGCGGCAGATACCGAACGAATAAAGGTCGATTTACCTGCATTGGGCATGCCCAATAACCCGACGTCAGCCAACAGCATCAATTCGAGCTGAAGTTGTCGTACTTCACCCGGCGTACCATTGGTTTTTTGTCGCGGGGCACGGTTAACACTGCTTTTAAAACGCGTGTTACCTAGCCCATGAAAGCCACCTTTCGCCACGATGATGCGCTGACCGTGGCGTGTTAAATCCCCGATCACCTCACCCGTATCAATATCTTTCGCACGCGTACCAGGGGGCACTTTTAAGGTAATATCTTCACCCCGCTTACCCGTACAATTTTTACTCATTCCGTTTTGACCCCGCTCAGCACGGTGAAAGCGCTCAAAACGATAATCAATAAGGGTGTTGAGGTTTTCGTCGGCTTCTAAATAGACATCGCCGCCATCTCCGCCGTCGCCACCATCGGGGCCACCTTTGGGAATGTATTTTTCACGGCGAAAGCTGATACAGCCATTACCACCATCACCGGCTTCCACACGGATTTCTACTTCATCTACGAATTTCATGAGCGACTTCTTTTAGAACAATTCTTGAGGATACTAAGGTTAGCACATATGAAAAAGCCCTGCCGTAAAGGCAGGGCTTTTCAAATCTTTTGAGACAGCTGAAATTAGTCAGTGATTACACTGATAAATTTACGGTTTTTGCTGCCTTTAGTTTCGAAAGAAACTTTACCTTCCGCGGTCGCGAATAAGGTGTGATCTTTACCCATGCCTACGTTGCTACCAGCGTGGAATTTAGTACCACGTTGACGAACTAGGATGTTGCCTGCCAATACAGACTCACCACCGAAACGCTTAACACCCAGACGTTTACTCTCTGAGTCACGACCGTTTTTAGTAGAACCACCAGCCTTTTTGTGTGCCATGTGTCGTTACTCCTTAAATTAGCTGTTGATACCAGTGATTTTCACTTCTGTGAACCACTGACGGTGACCTTGTTGCTTACGTGAATGCTTACGACGACGGAATTTAACGATCTTCACTTTGTCGCCACGACCGTGATCAACGATCTCAGCTGTCACTTTGCCACCTGATACTAACGGCGCACCGATTTTTACATCGTTGCCGTCAGAAACCATAAGAACCTGGTCGAACTCAACTACGTCTCCGGTAGCTGCTTCCAGTTTTTCCAGGCGGACGATTTGGCCTTCAGTCACACGGTGCTGCTTACCGCCACTTTGGAATACTGCGTACATAGTAATCTCCACTGCCATTAGGCACTCGAATTTAAAATAGGTCGCGAATTCTACTGAATAAACAAAAGGATCGCAAGTAGTTTCTGGTGTTCTTTTATGATTCATTTGCGCACTTTTTCGAGTTATTCAACGTCGTTGCCAATGGCTAGCAACGCACGCTCATATATTGTAACATCCCATCTCCGTTAAATTTACGTAAAGCATCTCATATTATGATGGATCTGAAGTCCATTAACGATCTCGCACAAAAAGACATGCAAGGCGTTAACGCGCTCATTGGCGAACAGTTAAGCTCCGATGTAGCGCTGATCAATCAACTGGGCATGTATATTGTGAATAGTGGCGGTAAGCGACTACGCCCTCTGCTTGCTGTTCTCTCATGTCGTGCACTCGGTTATGAAGGCCGTGCCCACCTATCGCTGGCGACTATTATCGAATTTATTCACACCGCAACGTTGCTGCATGACGATGTCGTTGATGAATCGGAACTGCGCCGTGGTCGCAAGACCGCTAACGCGGTATTTGGTAATGAAGCCTCGGTACTCGTTGGTGACTTTCTATATACCCGCGCGTTCCAAATGATGGTTCAGCTCGACTCAATGACGATTTTGAGTATTTTAGCGGATGCCACGAACGTGATCGCAGAGGGTGAGGTTTTGCAGTTGATGAACTGTAATGATCCGGACACCACCGAAGCACGCTACTTTGATGTCATTTATGGCAAAACGGCGAAGTTGTTTGAGGCTGCGACACAACTGGCTGGCGTGCTTACCGAACAAGACAGCACAGTGACCGAACAATTGGCTGACTATGGTCGCTATTTGGGCACCGCGTTCCAATTGGTCGACGATCTGATGGATTATACATCCGATAGTCAAACCATGGGCAAAAACGCGGGCGATGATCTCGCTGAGGGTAAACCGACACTGCCGCTGTTATACGCGATGTGGCATGGTGATGAAGCTGCTCGCAAGTTGATTCGAGAAGCCATAGAACAAGGTGATGGGCGCGAACACTTAGAAACCGTGCTTGCGGCTATGCACGCCACGGGTGCGCTCGAGTACACTCGTCAAAAAGCGCTTGAGGCGGCGCAGCAGGCGCGGGAGAGTTTAGCCGTTTTACCTGAGTCAGATTATAAGCAAGCGTTGATCGCGCTGACTCATTTAGCGGTTGATCGCGTCGCATAATTAGGCTCATCACATAAATCAAACATAAAAAAACCGCATGCAAGCATGCGGTTTTTTTGTTCGCTTCGCGATTAAGATGCGAAGTCGATACCTTTTTGGATATCGCCTTTCAAACCGTCGAGCATGTCATCCATGCACTTTTGTTCGAATGCGCTTAACTCACCGTAAGATAGGATTTCTTCTGCACCATTCTTGCCTAAGCGAACTGGCTGTGCGAAGAATTTAGCGTTATCACCAGGACCTTCAACGTAAGTGCACTCGATAGTGTCCTGACCTTGCAATCCGTTAACTAATGACAAGCAGAAACGAGCTGCGGCTTGACCCATTGATAGTGTTGCAGAACCGCCGCCTGCTTTCGCTTCAACAACTTCGGTACCCGCATTCTGGATACGGTGAGTCAAATCTTTGATTTCCTGCTCAGTGAACTCAACGCCTTCGACTTGTGACAACAGTGGCAGAATCGTCGTGCCGCTGTGGCCGCCAATTACTGGCACAGTGACATTAGCAGGATTCAAACCACGCAGTTCAGCAACAAAAGCTTCAGAACGGATAACGTCAAGTGTCGTTACGCCGAAAAGTTTTTGTTTATTATAAACGCCCTTTTGCTTCAATACTTCAGCCGCAATAGGAACCGTTGTATTCACTGGGTTAGTAATGATACCGACGCACGCGTCTGGACAGTTATCTGCGACGCCTTCGACAAGGTTTTTAACGATGCCGGCGTTCATGTTGAACAGGTCAGAGCGGTCCATGCCTGGCTTACGCGGAACACCTGCTGGAATCAAAACGATATCGCTACCAACAAGCGCCGACGCTAAATCATCTTTACCGTAACCGGTAACTTTTACGTCAGTTGGGATGTGGCTCAGATCAACCGCTACACCAGGAACAACTGGGGCAACGTCATATAAAGACAGTTCAGAACCCGCAGGTAGTTGAGTTTTTAACAACAAAGATAACGCCTGGCCGATACCACCGGCCGCACCTAATACGGCTACTTTCATCTCAGACTCCGTTTTTATGTTGGATTAGTGACTGCATAAGCATAGAATAGTTATGCGGATATGGCGCAAAACTGTACTCCAATAGGGCTTAAAATACAAATAAACTGATCTAGGCGAAGGGCATGACACAAGCAAAACTACTGGCAGCATTTAAAGCATTATTGAAAGAAGAACGCTACGGTTCACAAGGTGAAATCGTTGAGGCACTCAAGCAACAAGGCTTTAGCAATGTCAGTCAATCCAAGGTTTCGCGTATGCTTAGTAAGCATGGTGCAGTGCGAACACGGAATGCTAAACAAGAGATGGTGTACTGTTTACCCGCCGAAATATCAGTGCCCTCGGCTAAAGCACCATTAAACCAACTTGTTTTGGATATTCAGCACAATGATGTCATGGTCATTATTCGTACTAGCCCGGGTGCCGCACAACTCATTGCTCGCTTACTTGATTCTGTCGGTAAAAAGGAAGGCGTACTTGGAACCATCGCGGGCGACGACACCATTTTTATCGCGCCGTTAAAGGTCTCTGAGATCGATTTTACCTTAGAAAAAGTAAAGTCGTTATTTGAGGCACACTCGGTCGTACCGGACAACGAAAGTTAAATAGCGATTCGCGGGCTCAGCAAGCCGAGCGTTCTAGACTCAATGCAAGAAACGCCCGGCTCGGCACGAAGAATGCCGAATTGACTGTGGCTTGCGTGTAATCGAGCAAAGGGTCGTATTGGTTCGAGTCATCTTCTTGATAGCGCTGCTTGAGCCAGTTCACTACGGCCTTTGGCTGGCATGTAAAATACATCGCTAACATACCCTGCTCTCGCGTATCACCCCACGCCATATTTTGCCGTAATAAAGGAATAGGTTGCTCATTTTTATCAAGCAAGCGCGTTTTACTGGCATGAGTGACACCGATAATGTCGGCCTCGGGTAACTTTTCCGAGGTGACTTTATCACGTCCTAATACCTGCTCCTGACGCTCAATACCGAGATAGTCCCAACGCTTTAAATCATGTTTAAACTTTTGCACGAACAGATAACTACTGTGCTCAAACAAGTCACTTTGTTGTTTGTCGATTAGCGCTACATTTCGGCGGCGTAAACCACGTGGATTATCAGGCGCATCAACGAATCCCATCAGATCACGGCCATCGAGATAACGGAAGCTATGAACATGCTCCGCGATTTCGATATCATAACCCAACCACTCATTAAGTGTGCGAGCGGCTAAGTAATTGGCATCATAGCGATCTGATCGGAGGTTAATCAGCAAATCGAACACCTGCTCGGGCGCATCTCTATGGCCCTCTCGCAGCTCGGGGAAGCTACCAAAGCCCTCGGGACGATGCTCAGGATAAAGAATATCCCAATACTCACTGCCAATCGCGATAAACCCATTCAACATCGCTTCCGAGAAGCGATCGCTGAGTTCATCTATAATCGATGGAATACGAGCAATTTTGCGACGCATGACATCAACATCATCCGTCATGACATGGCAAAACAAAGTGAGTCCATGTAGATTAGGCTCGTCACAAATTCCGGATTGCGCTTTAAACAAAGTGTATCTCCGTTCCAGTTAAACGTTGTTTTAGTTATTTTTACATTCATCGGAACTGCAGGCATTATAGAATGCCTGTAAATCACACAGAATCGCAAGGAAAAATCATGCGCCAATTGATTTTAGCCGCCAGTATTGTCTCACTGGTATCGTGTGCAAGCCAATCGCATACACCGCCGAACGCTGAAACTCATCAAGTCAGTCAGCAAACTTCATTGACCGAGTCGTTTCATACACTGGCCAATACTGTTTGGGAAGACTTATCAGCAAGCCACAAAACGGCATTACCGGACATGTCCCCAGCGGCACTTAATGCGCGTTATCAGAAGCACGCAAAGTGGTTAGCACAACTTGATGCGATTGATGTCAGCCAGCTCAGTTCTCAAGATCGCATTAACCATGCAATGATCTCATATTCACTTAAAAATAGCGTCGACGAGTATCGCTTTAAAGCTCATTATATGCCACTCACTGCAGAGGGCTCATTTCATTCGTCATTGGCGTTCATGCCAGGTAATACGCGGTTTGAGTCGACTCAGGATTATCGCGACTACCTTAGTAAGCTAGCAACTATTCAGCGGTACATGACACAACAAACTAACTGGCTGCGTAAGGCAATTGAGGAAGGCTACACGCAACCGAAAGCAGCGATGGAAGGATTTGAAGAAAGTATCCTTGCCTATATTGTGCAAGATCCTGAGCAAAGTGTTTATTTTGACCCGTTCAAACAACAACCTCGCTTTGTTGATGATGCCACTTGGGCTGAACTGCAACAACAAGCGCGAAACGTCATCGATAACCAGATTATGCCAGCTTACGATGACTACTTTACTTTTATGGTCACCGAGTACTTGCCGAACTCACGTGATTCAATCGGCGCTTATGACTTACCTAATGGAAAAGCGTTTTATAAGAACCGTATCGAGCATTACACGACAACCGACATGACCGCCGAAGAAATCCACGAAATTGGGTTGAGCGAAGTTAAGCGTATTCGTGCAGAAATGGATGAAGTAATTGCGGAATCAGGCTTTGACGGTGATTTTGATGAATTCGTTGAATTCTTGCGTACCGATGATCAGTTTTATGCAGACACGCCGGAAGAGTTGCTCGCAACCGCTGCGCTGGTCGCTAAAAAGATGGATGGTAAACTACCGGGCTTATTCAAAACGTTGCCACGTAAGCCCTATGGTATTGCGCCTGTACCAGACGAGATTGCTCCCAAGTACACAACCGGTCGTTATAAAGGCTCAAACCGTGCTGACCAAGCGGGCTATTATTGGGTAAATACTTATGCATTGGATCGTCGTCCACTGTATCAAATCCCCGCATTGACCTTGCACGAGGCCGTACCAGGTCACCATTTGCAGAATGCAATCGCCGGAGAGATGGAAAATGTGCCAGAGTATCGCCAGCAAACTTATATTTCTGCTTTTGGTGAAGGCTGGGGCTTGTACTCTGAATATTTGGGTTTAGAAGCCGGTTTTTATCAAGATCCATACAGCAACTTTGGTCGCCTAAGCTATGAGATGTGGCGTGCGGCACGTTTAGTGGTAGACACCGGTATGCATGCCATGGGCTGGAGCCGTGAACGCGCAATTGACTTTATGGCGAGCAACACCGCCCTATCGTTGCATAACGTGAAAACTGAAATTGATCGGTATATCACTTGGCCCGCTCAGGCACTGTCCTATAAGCTGGGTGAGTTGAAAATCAAAGCACTGCGCAAGCGAGCAGAAGACGAGCTTGGTAGTGATTTTGATCTACGCGAGTTCCACGATGCGATACTCGAGAACGGCAGTGTGCCACTGGATGTGTTAGAGCAGCATATTAATCAATGGATTGATGACCAAAAGTCGGCCTAACCAAGACGACTGATAGATAAATAAAAGGCTTGCCAAATACGGCAAGCCTTTTTTATGAGCCGATGTTATCGACTACGATGATTTAGGTGTTTTAACTCGCTGCACAACGGCATACATCACTGGGACGACAAACAATGTCAGTACCGTTGCAAAACCTAAACCAAACATAATGACCGTCGCCATACTCGCAAAGAAGTCATCCAGTAATAGCGGTAACATGCCTAATATCGTGGTTGCAGCGGCCATAAATACCGGTCTTACACGACTGACCGAAGCATCCACTAAAGCTTGATACGCAGGCTTACCCTCCTCAAGCTCAACATTTACCTGCTCAAGTAATACCACACCGTTTTTGATTAGCATGCCGGAAAGACTGAGAAAACCTAACAGTGCCATAAACCCGAAAGGCATATTCAGCACTAACAAGCCTAAGGTGACACCCACAATCGATAAGGGCACTGTAGTCCACAACACAGTCGCTAGACGGATCGAATTGAACAACAATACGGTAATAATGAACATCGCGAGAAATCCGAGTGGTAAAGAACCAAATAGTGCTTTCTGCGCTTTATTGGATGCCTCATGCTCACCGCCCCACTCGATAGAGTAACCGAGTGGTAGTTCCATCTGTTCAACTTTGGGTTTTACTCGCGCAAATACAGCCGCCGCCGTTTCGTTACCGAGCACGTCGTGATCGGCCATCACTGTCAGCGTCCGTTTTCTATCACGACGCATAATCAGGGCGTTTTCCCAGACCACATTAATATCTTGAACCACTTGTCCTAGCGGTAAGTAGCGATCAAGCACAGGACTGTATATTTGCAATTCGCGCCAGTTATCCAAGTCAACTCGCTCTTGCGCCGGCGCGCGCGAGATAATCGGTAATAAATCAGTTCCGTCGCGATAAATGCCAACGGTGCGACCTTCAAAATTGGTTTTGAGTAAATGGTCTACATCTTGTTTAGTAATACCCAAACGACGCGCGGCCGCTTCATCAAATTGCGGTCGAAGCAACTTGGTCTTTTGGCGCCAATCATGACGAATATTCATCGCCCCAGGATCGTCGCGTAAAATTGTCTCAGCTTGCTGAGCCAGTTTGCGTAAGACCTCCGGATCAGGACCGCTGATGCGCGCTTCTATCTTAGCGGGCGTTGCTGGACCAATATTGACACGTATGAGTTTATCTTCGACCTGAGGGTGATGTTCTCTTAAATACTGACGTGTCTCTGCCATGACATTCATCATGGTGTCTTTGTCAGCGACCCTTACGATCAACTGCGCGTAACTTTCGTAAGACTTTTCGACCAAGTAAGTCAGGGTAAAGCGCGGCGCTCCCTGACCAACGGTGGTCGCAACTGAGGCGACTTCTGGTTGCGCCAATAAGTATTGCTCAGCACGTCTTGCATCCTGAGACGTAAAACGAATGTCAGTGCCTTCTGGATACCAAAGGTCGACGTAAAACATGGGCGTCGTCGACGGTGGAAAAAATGCCTGTTTAACTTGTTTGAAGCCCACCGCCGAAGTGACCAAGAGCGCCAGCATCGCTAACATGGTCAGCAAACGATGCTGCAAGCACCACGATAATACACGTCGATAACCTTTAAACACCGGATGACCATACACATCATCACCATCCGCCGCCAATTTATCCCCCTCTTTATACATTCGGTCGGCTAAGAATGGAATAAGTGTCAGCGCGGTTATCCAACTGAGTAGTAACGAAATCAACAACACCCAAAACAGGCTTCCGGCAAATTCCCCCGTCGCATCAGAAGATAACCCGATAGGTGCAAAGGCGATAATGCCAATCACGGTGGCACCGAGCAGTGGCCATTGATTCTGGCGAACCACGGTCACCGCGGCTTTAAGCTTGGTTTGTCCGCGTTGCATACCGACCATCATACCATCGGCAATAACAATGGCGTTATCCACCAGCATACCCAGCGCAATGATGAGCGCTCCTAGTGACACCCGCTGGAGGTTGATATCAAAAATATTCATGAAGATGAACGTGCCCAATACGGTTAATAGCAGCACGCCACCAATGAGAATCCCACTGCGAAAGCCCATACTCAGTAAAAGAGCGATAATCACAATGACTACGGCTTCGACCAAATTCATCAAGAAATTATCGACCGAGTTTTCGACCTCGTGTGGCTGGTCGTAAATACGCTCCACGCTCATGCCCACGGGTTGAGCATAGCTCAACTCGTCCAAACGTTGGTTAATACGCTGTCCTACGTCAACCACGTTGACATTATCTGCAAATGAGACGCCTAGCCAAATTGAGGGCTGTCCATTGAAGCGTACAATATGACTGGGAATTTCTTTGGTATCACGGTAAATCTGTGCGACGTCACGTAAGTAAATCCGTTGCTCGGCTCCCGGATTACTAATCACCAAATTAGCAAGCTCTTCCACGGATTCAAATTCACCTGTTGTGGCAATCCGAAAACGCTCCTCGTCTACCGTGACTCGCCCAGCATCGGCCACGGTATTTTGTGTGGTTAGCAAGTTAGCGATACGACTCGTGGGAATACCAACATTTGAGAGCTTAGACCGTGATACTTCAACAATCACCTGCTCTTGCTGTTCGCCACTGGCGATCACTTTGCCGACGCCCTCCACCAGCACCAATTCACGACGTAGGAAGTCTGCGTAATATTCGATGTCTTGATAATCATAACCGTCACCGGTAATGGCGAGCAGCACACCATAAACATCAGCGAAATCGTCACGAATGATCGGTTGTTGTGTTCCTGGCGGTAAATTACGCGCGCTGTCATTGATTTTACGGCGCAATTCATCCCAAATTTGCTCTAGATCATCAGCGCGATAAGTGGACTTCATTTCAACGGTTATTTGCGACAGGCCGGGCTTCGAGATCGAGCGAATATTATCGACGTAACTGAGCGACTGGATGGCATTTTCAAGTGGGTAAGTAACCTCTTCTTCGACTTGTTGTGCCGATGAGCCTGGGTAGGCGGTGATTACCATGGCTTGCTTAATAGTAAACTTGGGGTCTTCAAGTCGCCCAAGCTGTAATAAACTGACAATGCCCCCAACCAGTAGAACAATAAGCAACAGCCAACTACTGGTTTTTCGCTCCATACTGTATTGAGCTATATTCATTACAGCCCCCGCTCACGCTGCCATTCACGCACTTGCTGCTGCGGCTGTAGTTGGTATACACCCGCGCTGACGATACGCTCACCCGCTGCGAGCCCATCAGTGACGAGTAGACCCTCGTTGGTCATGTTCCCGACTTCGACGCTTCGCTTTTCGACTTGCATTTGCGCATCGACGACCCATACATAATGTTGGTTATCTTGCTCATCAAACACGGCGGTCGAAGGCACTAACACGCCTTCCAGAGTGCCGCGCATAACTTGCCGTAAATCGACAATAACCGTTGCAGTCATGCCTGGCAGAATATTCAATTCATCGGGGCGAGGTAAGGTAAACACGACCTCATAGGTGTTGGTAGCGGGATCTGCCTGGGAGTCCCACTCTTTCAAATGACCGACAAAGCGTTTTTGTGGCGCAGCATCAAATACTACCGTCGGCTCATAATTAAGGTTTTTATTCACTTGCGCAAAGAGATTTTCCGGCACTTGGATAGAAACATCCACTGCGTTGGCTATTTGCAAAGTCGCAATGGGTTGCTTTGCTTGAACATTTTCGTAGCGCTCAACAGGTCGTTGAGCTATTACACCATCAAAAGGTGCGCGTAGCTCGGTATAGCCTAAGTTAGCCTTGGTGGTTTCATAATTCGCTCGGGCAACAGCCAGCTGCGACTCAATTTGATCGAACTGCGCCTCGGACATCAGCCCCTGCGCAACCAGCTTCTTGTTGCGTTGATACTGTGACGACGCCAAGTCGAATTGCGCTTTTGCTTGTTCCATCGCCAGACGGTAGTCCGTCGGGTCAAGGCGAGCAATGAGGTCGCCTTTTTTGACCTGGGCGCCCGCCCTTACTGGTAGCTCCTTGACCTCACCCGCAACACGAAAGGTCAACTGTGCCACTTCGGCGGCTTCAACGACGGCTGGAAATTGGCGTAGTTGTTCCCCGCCGGCATCTTGCACCGTGACGATCCGCACTGGGCGAGGTGGCTTCTCTGCCGAGACGTTGCTGGATGCAGGTTCGGAACATGCTGTTAACAAAAACGCCGTGCATAGCGTGATGCAGCCAATCATTCGATTCATTTTGGAACTCCCATTGGGCGCAAGTTAATAGGAAAAACTTTGCTTATCGCTTAGTTTAGCGTTAAATTTAATTTAGTTATATTGAAAAAATCTTTTTAACTACTTCAATTTTAATGAATATACTGCATCTTAAAATGATGGCGAGCGTCGCCGCTTCGGGCTCGCTTCAAAAAAGTGCTCAGCAACTGCACCGTAGCCAGTCAGCCATTAGTATGGCACTCAAAAAGCTCGAGCAAGAGGCTGGCTTTGCACTATTTAATCGGGACGGTTACCGTCTGCAACTGACAGCGCACGGTCAACAGTTTTTACGACAAGCTGAAGAAGTCTTGCGCCAGCATGAGCGCTTGGATACGTTATCCAGTCGTTTGCGCACCGGCGCTGAACCCCATTTAACGCTTTGTTTTGACCACACCTGCGATGCGCGTTATTGGTTCGATGCCATAACCTTAGTACAAAGCGAATTTCCCGCCACCGAATTACGCTTTGAAGGCGAATCGCAACTACGAGCCTTGCGACGCATTAATCAGGGTGAAGCCGATCTCGCGATTTGTCCTTGGCTGCCGTTGTTTCGACAGTACGGCGAATTTGAGACACTCAAAGTGAGCCCTTTTCAACTTGTCGTTGTAATGCATAGTCAACTTGGCAAAGAAAATGGCGGTGTGCCTGATAATCGGCAGCAACTGTTGGGGCTACCGATGTTGGTGCCGCAAGTACTCGAAGTCGGTATTAATGTCGACGCTATCCTCAAACTCCCGAGTCAGCGACGTATTCAAACCAGTGACGTGGCGACACAACGAGATATGCTCGTTGCTGGTCTAGGTTGGGGGGCGATTCCTATGCACATGGCCGCACCTTATTTGGCCAGTGGCGAGTTGGTACAAATCGAAATTCCGGGGTTCGTGCAACGGGTCAATTTAGAAGTACACATTATACGTTCGGCAATACGCAGTCCGGGTCCTGCGGCTGAGGCCATTTGGCAAGCATTTGCCGAAAAGACCGTTGATAGCTAAAACCTTCTGTTATTCATAGTATTTATACCCTACATTGTCTGATTTATAGCCGCGTGCCGTGTGAATTAGCGGGAAAATGCGTATAATGCCCGCCACTAGTGAAGTCATTATTTCTCATGCAAACACACAAGAGGTAACTGGAGTGCTAAAAGAATATCGTCAGCACGTTGAAGAGCGTGCCGCTGAGGGCATCCCTCCGAAGCCATTAACGGCTGAACAAGTTGCAGATTTAGTTGAGCTGCTAAAAAACCCACCCGCGGGTGAAGAAGCGTTTTTAGTCGAGCTCCTTTCAGAGCGTGTACCTCCAGGCGTCGATGAAGCGGCTTATGTGAAAGCAGGCTTCTTGAGCGCAGTTGTTAAAGGCGACGTCGAAAGCCCTGTTATCAGTAAAGAACAAGCCGTTAAATTGTTGGGCAACATGCACGGTGGCTATAACATCGAGACTTTAGTCGCGTTGTTAGATGACGCTGAATTAGGTCGTCTTGCGGCTGAAGAGCTTAAGCACACCATCTTGATGTTCGACGCCTTCCACGACGTTGAAGAAAAAATGAAAGCAGGCAACGCGCTTGCAAAAGAAGTCGTTGAATCATGGGCTGAAGGTGAGTGGTTCACTAGCCGTGACAAGATGGCGGACGAAATCAAAGCGACTGTATTTAAAGTAACGGGTGAGACCAACACCGATGATTTATCACCTGCACCGGATGCATGGTCACGTCCTGACATTCCTTTGCACGCTAAGGCGATGTACAAAATGCCGCGTGAAGGCATCACCAATGCCGGCGAGCAAATTGAAGAACTTAAGAAGAAAGGTCACCCCGTTGCATTCGTAGGCGATGTTGTGGGTACTGGCTCTTCACGTAAGTCAGCGACTAACTCTGTACTGTGGAACATCGGTGAAGATATGCCAGGTACGCCAAACAAGCGTGCAGGCGGTATCTGTATCGGCGGTAAAGTTGCACCTATCTTCTTTAACACGATGAAGGACGCGGGCGCATTAGTATTTGAGGCCGACGTTGAGAAAATGAACATGGGCGATGTGATCAGCATCTTCCCATACGAAGGCAAAATCAAAAACGAAACGGGCGAAGTGATCGCTGAATATGATTACGCATCGCGCGTTATCCTAGACGAAGTGCGTGCAGGTGGCCGTATCAACTTGATCATCGGTCGTGGTTTGACTGCAAAAGCGCGTGAATCATTGGGCTTAGGCGCAAGCGATTTATTCTTAACGCCTGAGCAACCACAAGACAGTGGTAAGGGCTACAGCCTTGCTCAGAAACTGGTCGGTAAAGCATGCGGTATGGAGGGCGTACGCCCAGGTACTTACTGTGAGCCGCAAATGGCAACCGTAGGTTCACAGGATACCACCGGTCCAATGACCCGTGACGAACTCAAAGACTTAGCGTGCCTTGGCTTTAACTCTGACTTGGTCATGCAGTCATTCTGTCACACCTCTGCGTACCCTAAACCGGTTGATGTTGAGACTCAGCACACGTTGCCAGACTTCATCATGAACCGTGGCGGTGTATCACTGCGCCCAGGCGACGGTATCATCCACAGCTGGTTAAACCGTATGTTATTACCAGACACAGTAGGTACTGGCGGTGACTCTCATACTCGTTTCCCTCTGGGTATTTCTTTCCCTGCGGGTTCTGGTTTGGTCGCTTTCGCTGCAGCAACGGGCGTTATGCCACTGGATATGCCTGAGTCTGTATTGGTGCGTTTTAAAGGTAAGATGCAGCCAGGTATCACATTACGTGATCTTGTTCATGCGATCCCAGCGTTTGCGATTAAAGACGGTTTGTTAACAGTCGAGAAACGCGGTAAGAAAAACGCATTCTCGGGTCGTATCTTAGAAATTGAAGGCCTTGAGCATCTAACTGTTGAGCAAGCGTTCGAATTGTCAGACGCTTCTGCAGAGCGTTCAGCGGCAGGTTGTACTATCAACCTTTCAGAAGAGTCAGTGGGTGAGTACTTACGCTCAAACATCACTATGTTGCGTTGGATGATCAACGAAGGCTATGGTGATGCACGTACACTTGAACGCCGTGCGCGTAAGATGGAAGAATGGCTTGAGAACCCGTCGTTAATGCGTGCAGATAAAGACGCTGAATACGCAGAAGTGATTGAAATCGACCTTGATGAAATCAAAGAGCCTATCGTTTGTTGTCCGAACGACCCTGACGACGCTAAATTCTTGAGTGAAGTCGCTGGCGATAAAGTTGACGAAGTCTTCATCGGTTCTTGTATGACCAATATCGGTCACTTCCGTGCAGCCGGTAAGTTGCTTGAGAAGAACTCAGATCCGTTGAACACGCGCTTATGGATTGCGCCGCCAACGAAAATGGATAAGGCTCAGCTTGAGACTGAAGGTTACTACGACATTTACGAACGTAATGGCGTTCGTACTGAGATGCCGGGTTGTTCACTGTGCATGGGTAACCAAGCACGTGTGGAGCCAAACTCAACAGTGTTATCGACCTCAACGCGTAACTTCCCTAACCGTTTAGGTGATGGCGCAAACGTTTACCTTACTTCTGCAGAACTTGCAGCAGTCGGTGCTATCGTGGGTCGTTTACCGACACCAGAAGAGTACCTCGAGTACGCGCAGGATATTAATGCGATGGCTGGCGAAGTTTATAAGTATCTAAACTTTGACCAAATGGATGCGTTCCGTGACGCTGAAAAAGCAGCGAAAGAGAACATTATCCCGACTATCAACGTTGCTTAATCGCAGCGCCTGATTAAATCAAAGTAAAAAGCCTCGCAGTTTTGCTGCGAGGCTTTTTTAATGATCAATTAACAGCCGTCAGTTTTATTTGCGACAAATGTGCCGCGTGAATTAATCGGTTGGGTAAAGTAAACGCGACAGTTGTCATCGGCTATCTCACCGTCATCATCACGATCAAAACCAATATAGGTTTGATGACGTTCACCGACTTCAATAATGACATCCTCTGAGAAACTTACCATTTTTGCCACCTCAAAGTTATCAGGCCCCAATTGACCCACGTCATTTTTTATTAGCTTGATGTCACGGCTGACATTATTACGCGGATTCTCTTGGTCTGACGTGGCATCGGCTTCAATAATGCCGTCACCATTAACATCTAACCACGGACTGCCATTCACGTATATAACGCGGTTAGGTAGCTGCAACGCAGCATCAATATGTTTGGAGGCTTCCGTCAAGGTACCCGACATCGACTTAACCGCATTGGTCCGTGCTGCGGTACCAAAGTCAAAAAACTTAGGCGCCGCCGTCACCGCTAAGACACCAATGACCACAATAACAATAATCAACTCAATCAGGGTAAAACCTGCATTTAACGTCTGTTTACTCAAAAGGGATCCTACCTTGCTGTTACGGTCACATAAACGGTATCCTGATACCGACCCGCGCGTTGATACTTCACATCATCCACGACGATACCCATATCAAAACGTCGCTTGCCTGAGTAACTTTGCTGGTAGCTGCGTTGGTAGGTGGTGGTCGCGGGAAAACGGTTGCCATCAAAAAGGATCTCATACGCAATACGACTGCTACTGTCTTGCTGATGTACTAACGCACGGTCCTCCGAATAAATCGATACGTCGTAAAGACTGTTACTAAACACTTTTAATCGCCAATCGGCACGCGGCCCGTCATTAAGGCTGCCTAAATCTACTTGGTAGTGGCCGCCATGACCGCGCACCGAATCACTGTGCGACCGAGCGACTTCAATACTGACAACGGCAGGCATGTAAAACCCAAGATCGACCACTTTGTCCATTAATGTACGATGACCATCCTTTGATTGAACCACCAGGGCAGCGGCGTAGGCGCCTGCCGTGATCACGCGGTGCGCGTCAATACGTAACCATAGGTTTAAATGCTGATGACCATTGTAATCAACAATCCAAGAACGACGTCCATCGACCGTACGCACGGGCAAAGGCTTGCGGTTAGTGTTCAATAAGGTGGCGTCGAGTTGTACACCTCCTTCACCGATGAGTTTAAAAGGTCCGTTATCCACAGCGCTAAAAATCAAACTATCGATACAAGGACGTCCTTCTCGAAATGCCTGCACTTTTATGGGTAGTAAAATTTCATCGTCAAACCTTACCGAGTTGTATTGATTAACTTGCACATCAAAGTCACCCGTACACTGGTGTGGGTAACGACTATCAGCTTGTGCCACAGCTGATCCCAGAAAAATAAGTACGATTATGAACCTGATCATGGTTGCACCTCGCTTACGGTAATACCCCCCGCGTCAATTAAATTTTCTTCCGCTGCTTTAAAGTTTACTTTTGCTTGATACTTACCTATCACTAACTGGTAAGTACCTGGCGCAATGCCCTCGACCGCAAAACGGCCCCTGCGATTGGTAAATACATCCAACACCAATCCATTTCCAATCAATTCGCCGCGCTCCAAGCTGAGTGGCTGACCCGACTCATCTTGGATATAACCCAAGACTAAATAAGCGGCATCCGAACCCACAGTAATGACGCGTCCAGTCACACTACCACCACTTGAGTCATACAATCCTGGGCCCCAGTTATAACCGAGCGGTGCATTAGGTACATTAACGACAAGGCTGGTTTCACTAAACGGCGCGCCTAATGTCACTAATCCTGCTAAATGCTCTCCCGCGCGAGCCTCAATTTCACCCAAATAATCTGGATTAATCTCGACATCACTATCGGCGAGTGTCTTATGCTTTTTAATCAGCGCGAATGGAGCATCAACAATACTCGACATGCCAAGGCTTCCATCAGCAAAACCGAGCGTTGTACTCAATGAGGTTCGATAGATGTCAAAACGAGCGCCCGACTCGAGTTCTAGTTTTGACGCCGTCAGTTCGCCGCGTATGCGGTTACCGGTATAACTACCGCTGGCGCGAATATCCCGTAGTTGTGGATTATCGATACCATAGATTTCGTAGCCATAGTTGCCCACACGGTTGCGGTTAATGCGACCAAAGCTCGCTTGCGCCTGTTCTCTACGGTGATCGTATTCAACCCTCGTACGCAACTGACTACGTGAATCATAACTATTCCATGAAACGCTCAAAAACACGCCATCTTGCTGCTGCGTTAATGGATCGACAAAGTTACTGCGATAATATTCGGCACTCAGTAACCAGCCGCGACGACGCCAACTGAATCGAAGCGAATCCGTGTTAATTGTTGTGCCATCGACCGCTTCGTAGCGCGACACACTGGCGGTTAAATCAAATTCATCATTGAAGAAATAAGTATAGTCTGCCGTTACTCGACGGTCATCAAATAACGTCAGTGGCTGCGTGGCGACTGTGGGGGCAAACTCAACTCTTTTCTCAAAACTGAAGCGCAGGTTAGGCGAGCTATTATAACCACTTCCCCAGACTGAGAACCCGACATCCACAGACGCTGCATAACCATTAAATTCATCCAACTTAGATTGTGAGCCACGCAATGTAATGACACCGATATCAAAGCCATAGGAGACCGTCGTGCCCACAATATGGCCCAAACTACTAAGTTCGAGGTTCACACCGGCAGTGAAACTATCCGAGAAACCGTAATCGTAATAGCCAGAGAATGTCAGTTCATCCCCATAGTCATATGAAAACTCTTCAAATTCCGATGCATAGCCGAGCTGAAAAGAGAAATCTGAAAGACCTTTGCGTAACAATGCGCCGCTGTAAAAGTTGTCAAAGCGAAATGTCTGTGTGGAGCCGTCCTCAAAAGTCGCAACGACGAGCACTTCATTGGCGCCTGCTGTGAAGGGCAGATCATTTAACTCATAACGACCTGGATTAAATTGTTGTCGTAAGACGGTAAAGCCGTTGACTTGGATCTCAACATCGGCGCTCGACGGTAGATAGAACTGCTGACTGTTGCCTGGACTGATTTCACGACGCGGTTGAAGCTCACGGTAGGCGCGCGAAACACCAATACCCCCCATATTGAGACCGCTGACATGCCCACTCGTAAAGGTAGTCAAATCGCCGAGTTCATAGCGCAATGGCAATTGAGGGTTATCGTGAAATAGTGTGACTTCTCCACGATAGAACTCGTTATTGCCCTCATCGTTTCGATCGGCAAAGGCAGACCAACGCGCGTTCACACCATCGTATCCACCGACGTTTGCCGAACCGAGCCATTCTAGGGCGTAGCGCGTGTCTGAGTCGACAGTCTCCGTCAGTAGGTTAAATCGATTTAAGCTCGCAATAGTCGCAGTGCTATCGGGGATTACGACATAATCCGCAGTACCGTAATTTAACTCAGTTGGACGCAGAGCACTACCCGCTAACTTTGCCGTTAGACTCATATTTTGCGGTGAAAAGTCGATGAAAATCCCACGATCTTGCAGTGCAGTGATGGGGATTAAACTGTCAGGATAAGCCTCTACCCAATGCATGGTGTCGTCATTCAGCATACGGCCCATTGAGCTCAGCAATGACTGTTTCACGACAGCAACGACTTGACCCGCTTGAATGGTCGCTGCAATATCCTTGATATCACGTTCGTTATAACTGACCGGCAGGTCAATGGCATACTGTTGAGATTGAGCAGGTAATGCATAAGCCGAAGCAGACGCACTAACGATCATCAGCCAATTCAATGCGCGCATCTTGGACTCGTCCTTGCTCATTAAGCGACGCCAAAGCTAATCGAATGGTATGCGATGGCATTAAATAGGAAACGGGTAGTAACTCGCGATACATTGTCCATTCAACAGCATGCTCATTACCTGAATCTATAATCAATTGACTGCCATTAAGATTAACCACTTGGTTACCATTGTTAGTAAGCACTAACTGACAACCTATCTCGGCATCATTACACTCGAGTTTCTGTTGTAGGTCCTCAACCCCCTGTTGAGGATTGACGAATAGCAGTGTAGCGAAATTAAACACCATGTTAATTTCAGGTTGGCCATCGGGTTCACTTTTTAGCGGCAATTGCTTAAACACAATTCGGTAAGACTGCGTCTCAGCTAAACGTGGGTCACCAATAAATTGCGCTCGAAAAACTTGATAGGACTGGGCGCCCACTTCAATCTGCGGTGGCAGTACGATAATGTCATCGGTTTCGACTAACTGTTCAACTTGGTTGTCATCGAAGCTTCGTTTGTACACTTCAACTTCAAGCGGCAAGGTGGTGTCGCTCGGATTTGCGACGCGATAAGTCACACGGTTATGACCGCTGGTCGCCTGGATTTCAGCGATCATCGGCTCCACTTCGTAGGCATCTACCAGCACAGCAACCAGTACTAGCAGCCACAACATTGCTTTTTTTAACATGGCTGAACTCATGAGATTATTCGGGAAAATTAAGCCATCGCCCTAAAGCGATGGCTTATATGGAAAAACTCAATTAGTTCGGAGTCACAGTGACAGTGATCGTGTCACTATAGTCACCGGCGCGCTCATAACCTGTAGGTGCAGGAGAGACCTTCAAGGTACGGCGATGGAGGTCACCATTGGTGTTGTTACCGACCATGTTTCCGTTGCCAGTCATTGAATAAGGTGAGGTGAGAGAAACCCCCACTGCTGAACCATGATCCATAGTGTATGGAATGAAGCCGGCTTGTGGATCGTTGTTTAGTGCCAACACACCACCGTTTTGTGAGCTGTAGGTGATGGTAGGCATTGCAGAAGTATTACACCAGAAACCAACACCAAAGCCAGCTGTAGCAACGCCGTCGAGAGCGATAGTTTTTGATGGACCACTGCTGTTATCCACTTTACAGACTTTCTCAACGGTACCGTTGACAGTAAATGACGTGGTATCGGTGTTGCTTAAATCCATTTGTTCAGCGACTGCTGCGGTGGTGGTGAATAGACTAGCAACTAAGAGGGTTTTTACTGAAGTTTTCATTTTGCGAAATTCCTAAGTTCCGCAACCCGGCTATCTTCGTTTTTATTTTTAGAAGACCCGAAGCTTTCCGTCCCCGCCTCACGGAGGGTTTGGCCGACTCAAGTGGCAACCCACTTGAGTCGAAAAAAATAATAGATGAGCGTTTTAGTATTTGCCATAACGATTGCAACGTTTTATTGCAATCGATTGTTAAACCATTGTTTGTTAATAGTTTATTTTGTAAGCATTTTGTAAATACCGCACATCTGCCAACAACGGTTCGCTGATTAACTACCTTTTTTGACGTCGATTTAACACCAAAAATACAACTGGGATTAATACCATCGACACCAACGGCGCCAATACCATCCCACCCACCATCGGAGCGGCAATGCGTTGCATAACGTCATTACCAATACCGGCTCCAAGCATGATAGGTAATAATCCCACAATGATTGTAGATACTGTCATCGCTTTCGGGCGGACGCGTTTTAACGCCCCATCCAGTATTGCCTGTAGCAATTGCGAAGCATCGTTATTACGGGCTTTCCAGGCTTGGTTAAGGTAAAGCAACATGACAATACCAAATTCTGCAGCGACCCCCGCTAAAGCAATCATTCCGACAATTACAGCTAATGATAATTGGTAATCGAGTAAATAAATAAACCAAAGGCTACCTGCTAGCGCCAAAGGTAGGGTCGCGATAACAACTAACGCTTGCGATAGCGAGTTAAAAGCGCCGTAAAGCAGGCAAAGAATGAGTACCAATGTAATTGGAATGATTAGTTGCAAGTCTCGCTCAACCTGTTGCATCGCTTCAAATTGCCCTGTCCAGTTCCAGCTGTAACCGTCAGCGAGCGACAATGATTGAAGAGAAGGTGTCGTTTTTTCAATCAACTCCGAAGTCGTCACGCCCGCCTTCGGCTCAATAAAAATCCAGCTGCTGAGCCGTGCGTTCTCACTTTTTAGCACGGCAGGACCTGCGGTCAGCTGAATATCTGCGATATCACTCAACACTAACCAACGACCAGACTCACTGAAAAAAGGAAGTTGTTTAAGCTTTTCAATGTGATCCCGTGTCGCACGTGGATAACGAATATTGATCGGGAACCGTTGATCACCCTGAATAGATGTTGCTATTTGCTGCCCCCCTATCGCTTGCGAAATAAGTTGTTGTAGCTCATTTTGCGAAACCCCATAGCGAGCCGCTTCCTTTAATTTGGGCGAAATTTCGACATATCGACCAGACTGCGCACGTTCGGCTATGACAGAGCCTGTTGCAGGATGCTGCTTCAGCTGGTTTTCGATTTGCGTCGCAATATGCTGTAGCTGGCTCGGATCAGAGCCGCTGACTTTAATCGCCAAAGGTGTTTTCACCCCCGTTGCTAGCATTTCTATACGAGTTCTAATCGGCATGACCCAAGCATTAGTTACGCCTGGAATTTGTACGTACTGGTCAAGTTCAGCTTTAATATCCTCAATGGTCTTTCCCGCGGGCCATTCCGATTCGGGAGTTAAGGTTATGCTTGTCTCAATCATCGTAAGAGGAGCCGGATCAGTTGCTGTATCCGCTCTGCCAATCTTACCGAATACTCGCTCAACTTGAGGGTGTTGAGCTATCAATTTATCCGTCTGCTGTAACAGTTCAGACGCCTCTTCGACGCTAATGCCAGGCATCGTCGTCGGCATATACATTAAATCCCCTTCATATAAGGGAGGCATCAGTTCATAGCCTAATTTTTGCCAAGGATAGACCGCGCTTGCAGTGATAGCGATGGCAAGTAACACCGTTACTTTAGGCCACTTCAATGACATATTAAGCGCAGGTCGATAGAACCAAACTAATACGCGAGTAATAAAATTACCTTCCTCTGATGGGATTTTACCGCGTATTAAAAAAACGATGAGCACTGGAATCAAAGTGATCGATAACAGCGCTGCACACGCCATCGCAAGCGTTTTAGTATATGCCAATGGTTCAAATAAGCGCCCTTGCTGCCCTTGTAACGCGAATATAGGAAGAAAACTAACGGTAATAATGAGCAACGAAAAGAACAGTGAGCCACCCACTTCGCGACACGCATCGAGTATCACTTTCTGACGTTCAGACGAATCAGGTTGTCGCTGTTGCTTGTCGGTAAATAATTGCAAATGTTTATGCGCATTTTCAATCATTACAATAGCCGCATCGACTAGAGCACCAATGGCTATCGCAATACCACCCAAACTCATTATATTCGCTGTAATTCCCATCAGGTTCATAATCCAAATGGCAATCAACACCGATAACGGTAAACTGATCACGGCGACAAGCGTCGAGCGAGCATGCAACAAGAAGATAAAGCAGATCACGGCGACAAACGCCATCTCTTCAATGAGCTTGCTACTGAGGTTATCAACTGATGCATTGATTAATTCAGAGCGGTCATAGGTCGTTACGACCTCGATGCCTTCGGGAAGACCTTGAGCAAGCTGTTTTAATTGAGCCTTTACGCGGTTAATCGTCTTTAACGCATTACTGTCATAGCGCATAACAATAATGCCCCCCACCACTTCACCCTGCCCACCTAAATCGGCCACGCCTCTTCGTAATTCAGGTCCCACTCGAATATGTGCAACGTCCCCTAAGGTAACAACACCATCATTTGAGGAAGCTGGGCCAATCGGTAGCCTCTGAAAATCTTCGATAGATTGTAAGTAACCGAATCCACGCACCATGTATTCGGCCTCAGCCATTTCAATAACTGAGCCACCGACCTCTGAATTAGCATTTCGAATCGCTGCTGTGACATCCCCTAGGCTGATTTGATAGCGTTGCAGTTGCGTCGGATCAACGACCACTTGGTATGTCTCAACCATCCCCCCCACTCGGGCTACCTCAGCTACACCTTTAACACTCTGCAATCCTTGCTTTAAGTACCAGTTTTGGATTCGCGTTAACTCGCCTAAGTCATGCGTATTTGTTCGGTCCACCAGTGCATATTGATAAATCCAGCCGACACCGGACGCATCCGGTCCCAGCATCGGTTGAACTCCTGTTGGCAACTGTGCCTGTGCCTGATTCAAATACTCGAGTACTCGACTTCGTGCCCAGTAGGGGTCTGTGCCCTCCTCAAATACGATATAAATATATGAGTCGCCGAAAAATGAAAAGCCACGCACTGACTTCGTGTTAGGGACGGACAATAAAGTACTCGACAAGGGGTACGTTACTTGCTCTTCAACCACCGCAGGGGCTTGACCTGGGTAGCTGGTCTTCACGACAACCTGGACGTCCGATAGATCGGGAATCGCATCGAGTTGCGTATCGCGTAACGATTGAAGACTGACGAGTGCTATCGCCGCGGCGAGTAACAGCACAAGCCAACGATGTCGTAAACTGAGTCCTATCAGAAAGTTAATCATGCGCGCCTCCATGCTGATGCTGATTCATCGGCATCACTGCTGACTGCTCGGGCAACAGGCCCCTTAAAGACGCCTCAGAGTCGAGCATGAACTGGCCATTAGTGACCACCTCTTCTCCCGCTTCGAGTCCACTTAATATCTGGACTTCATCACCCACCATTTGACCGACTTTCACCGCCCTTACAGTGAATTCATGGTCACTGCTTTTAACCACAACTCGGTTTTGCTTAGCAACTTGAATCAAGCTTGAGACAGGCACCACCAGCGTTGCGGGAAGTTTTGGTAGCTCAACATGAGCATTTAACCAACTACCGACCGCGAGGGTGTCACTTGATACGCTGAGCGGCACTCGGGCGCGAAGCGTTTGTGATGCCTCGTCTATCTCTGGATAAACGTAATCAACATGCCCCATCCAGTGACCTTGCACAGTGTTTGAAGCGATATGCACCATCTGCCCCGACTTAATCAGCGCACTATACCGCTGTGGTATATCAAGCATGAGCCAAAGTGACTGTTCACCACTGATGGTCATAACTGACTGTTCTGGCACGATATACATACCTTCTTGAATATTGAGCGCACTCACAAAACCCGACTGAGGTGCAAAGTAATCAACCGTGTAGCGCGTTTCTTTTGTTCGCTCTAATCGTTCAATTTGTTCGTCGGTCATACCGAGTAATTTGAGCCGCTTGCGACCACGGTTTTTAAAACTCGTTTGCTTTTCAGCTGAGCCAACTTGTTGCAGAGAATCAAGTAACTGCAAATAGTCATCTTGAGCGACAACTAAATCTGGCGCATAGACTTGATAAAGCGGGTCGCCTTTATTAACAGCCTCTCCCTCGACGTCCACATACAGCTTCTCAACCCATCCTTTCGCGCGTGGATGAATATGAATCTGTTCATTTTCAGCCCATTGCAGTTTCCCTTGCACACTCAGTTCAGGTTGAAGCGACTTTCGGGTCACCGAAGTCGTTGTCACGCCAATCGCCTGCTGTTGAGCGGCGGGTATTTCAAATAATGGCGATGTTATCGGACTTTGCTTGGCATGGTTCATATTCATATCCATGCTTTGGCTTTCCTTTAGCACCAAATCCATGCCACAAATAGGACACTTACCTGGTTCGTGTTGAGTGACTTCACTGTGCATTGGGCACACATAAACCGGCTCTTGTGCAGAGACAAACGGGGTTAATAGGATCAAAACGATCCATAAAATACGAGTATTCATGTTTCCACCTAATTAAAAAAACCAACGCTATTTTATTTAAAGTTGGTTAAGCCTTAGGTGGGCGCAGAATACCTTCGGAGGCATCAAGTAACTGGGCGATGGGTGCTGCAAAAACACCTTGGTAAGCGGTTACTTGAATATTGGAAGAGATAGAAAGAAGTCCCGCATGCGCGAAACAATGCTGTGTGCAATTATCGCAGGCGTGTGTGTCCTGCTCACAGTCGGATGAAGATGCGTGACGCTCAGCACTAGGCTGAGCGTCACCAGAGTCGCAGCAATCATGATGCGTCATCGCTGTTGTCATCGGCATGGCTTGAGCGTGAGTAGCGGGTAATACCCCACTCACGATTGTCAGAGCCATACATAGCAACAATACGATAGTTCTCATAACTGTATACGACTACCTATCCTCAAGTTATTACCAAATGGTAACACGGTTCTCTGGTGCCACGTAAAGCTCATCACCAGGCTTCACGTCAAAGGCTTCATAGAACGCAGGTACGTTGACGACAGTTCCGTTTACACGGTATTCGGCCGGCGAATGCGGATCGCTCAACACTTGTTGACGAATCGCATCTTCACGATACTTGCCACGCCATACTTGTGCCCAGCCGATGAATACACGCTGAGGACCTGTAAAGCCATCCATCACAGGCGCTTGTTCGCCGTCGAGCGATTTCATGTAAGCTTTATATGCGATAGTTAATCCTGCAAGGTCACCAATGTTTTCACCCAGCGTCAGATCACCGTTGATGTTCACACCTTCGATAGGCTCATAAGCGCTGTACTGCGCTGACAATGCTTTACCCCGTTTATCAAAGGCTTCACGGTCGGCATCAGTCCACCAGCTGTTCAAGTTACCTTCACCATCATATTTAGACCCTTGGTCATCAAAACCATGGCCCATTTCGTGGCCGATAACGGCACCGATGCCGCCATAGTTAACAGCCATCTCAGCATTCATATCAAAGAATGGAGGCTGCAAGATACCCGCTGGGAAAACGATCTCGTTACGCACCGGGCTGTAATAAGCGTTAACCGTTTGTGGTGTCATGCCCCAGTCTTCTTCATCGACTGGACCGCCGATTTTCTCGATTTCTTCGTTGTAATTGAACTCAGCGTACGCTTTGTAGTTACCAACGAGGTCAGTCGAAGAAATATCTAAATCTGAGTAGTCACGCCACTCGTTTGGATAGCCTACTTTTGGATCGAACTTGGCGAGCTTTTCCAACGCTTTTTCTTTAGTTTCGTCGGTCATCCAATCTAAGCCTTGGATTGAATCTGCGTAAGCAGCACGCAAGTTTTCAATCAAGCCTTCCATCTTCTCTTTAGCTTCGGGCGGGAAGTATTCTTTGACGTATACCTGCCCTAACACTTCGCCTAACACGCTGTTAGTCGCATCCACGCCACGCTTCCAGCGCGGCTCTTGCTCTGGAATGCCACGTAACGTAGTACCATAGAATGCAAAACGGCGATCGGAGAAGTCTTCACTTAAGATTGAAGCGGCATCGTTGATCACTTTAAACGATAAATAGTCCTTCCACGTCTGCAGATCGACATCCGTGAACATCTCACCGAGTTTCTCGAAATACGATGGTTGACTGACAATCATGTTGTCGACATCGTTCAAGTCAGCGGCTTTCAAATAACGCGCAAAGTCAAAGCTACCAAGCAATTCATCGACTTCGCTTGCCGTCATTTTGTTGTAAGTTTTGTCAGCGTTACGGCTTTCAACACGCGTCCACTGTGCTTCGGCTAATTTTGTTTCCAGCTCTAGCACACGTTCCGCCGCCGCTTTTGCATTGTCAACGCCAGCCATTTCCATCACATCGCTGATGTACTCAACATACGCGGTACGGAACTCTTTAAATTTGTCTTCGTCGCTTAAGTAGTACTCACGATCCGGCAAGCCAAGACCACTTTGCGATACATACATCGCGTTAGTTTGTGGGTCTTTTGCATCCGGATAAACGTAGAAGCCGAACGGAATTGACGTGCTCATGCGGCTCATGTGTGCGAAGTATTCAGCAACGGACTCGTAGCTATCAAGCGCGTTGATCGACTCAAGATCCGACTGGATTGGCTTGGCACCGAGCTCATTCAACGTCTCAACGTCCATATACGCGTTGAAGAAATCACCCACTTTACGTTCGTTAGTGCCTGCAGCCGCATTCATGTTGGCTGATTTCTCAATAATATTGTGTAGACGCTCTTGGTTGCGTTCACGCAAGTCAAAGAAAGAACCGACGGACGAGCGATCGTCAGGAATTTCGGTTTTTTCCATCCACGCGCCATTGACGTACTGATTTAGGTCATCTTGAGGACGCGCGCTTTTATCAAAGTTCTCTAGCACGATACCCGAGCTTAATTGCTGTTCTTGTTGTTTCTCGGCTGCGGGCTTCTGTTGGCTAGACTGTTCCGATTGCGCTTCTTGTTGCGGCGAACATGCGCCTAAAGCAAGTGCCATAGAGACACTCAGAGCAACGGTAGTTAATTTATTCATTGGTTGTCACCTGTTATTTAGTTTTTGTCGACTCATATCTACAAGTTCGAACAAATTAGCGCAAAATTAGGCGACAAGTAAAGAAAAACGGCAACATTCGCGATGAATGTTGCCGTTTTGCTGATAATTTACCGTAAACGAAAAGTTACTTTTTCTTTTTCGCTTTCGGGTTAGGCATATCAGTGATTGAACCTTCTTGAATTTCAGCAGCTAAGCCAACTGATTCATGTAAGGTTGGGTGAGCATGAACGGTTAATGCGATATCTTCTGCATCACAACCCATTTCGATCGCTAAGCAAACTTCGCCTAACAACTCACCTGCGTTAGAACCACACATTGCACCACCGATGATACGGTTGTTCTTATCAAAGATAAGCTTAGTCATACCTTGCTGAGCATTTGAGGCGATAGCACGACCTGATGCAGACCATGGGAAGGTTACTGCCTCGTATTCGATACCTTTTTCTTTCGCTTCTTTCTCTGTTACACCGGCCCATGCTACTTCTGGATCGGTATACATGATCGAAGGAATTACCTTCGGCTCGAAGAAGTGTTTCTTGCCTGCAATCACTTCGGCCGCTACGTGCGACTCGTGAACGGCTTTGTGCGCTAACATCGGCTGACCAACGATATCGCCGATCGCGAAGATGTTGTCCACGTTAGTACGCATTTGGCTGTCCACTTCGATGAAGCCTTGCTCGGTGACTTTAACGCCCGCTTTATCAGCGTCGATCTTCTTACCATTCGGCGCACGGCCGACTGCGGTCAATACCACGTCATATTTAACGGGTTTCTCTGGTGCACCTTTGCCTTCAAAGGTCACGTAGATACCGTCTTTCTTCGCTTCAACTTTAGTCGCTTTAGTGCTTAGCATGACGTTTTCAAAACGTCCTTTCACTTGCTTGTTGAAGCTCTTCATGATGTCTGCATCAGCAGGCGGTACCAATTGGTCCGTCATTTCAACAACATCAACTTTAGAACCCAGCGAGCTGTATACCTGGCCCATTTCTAGAGCGATGATACCACCACCTAGAAGAAGCATTTTTTCAGGGATTTCTTTCAGCTCCAGTGCATCGGTAGAGTCCCAAATACGCTCATCATCATGTGGGATGAAAGGCAATTTGATAGGTTGTGAACCGGCTGCGATGATTGCGTTTTCAAACTCAATCTCGGTGTTGCCGTCTTCACCTTCTACATTCAAAGTGTTGCTGCTCGTGAATTTGCCGTAACCGTTGACGACTTTCACTTTACGCATTTTAGACATTTGACCTAAACCGCCAGTCAATTGACCCACGACTTTTTCTTTGTGCTTACGGATCTTGTCTAAATCGATTTTAGGCTCGCCAAATTCGACGCCCTCGTTCGCCAATACTTTGGCATCTTCAATGTGCTTTGCTAAATGCAACAAAGCTTTTGAAGGGATACAGCCTACGTTCAAACAAACACCCCCTAAGGTGCTGTAACGTTCAACTAGAACCGTTTCTAAACCAAGGTCAGCGGCACGGAATGCTGCTGAATAGCCACCTGGGCCAGAACCTAACACTACTACCTGTGCTTTAATTTTGTCGCTCATGATAACCCCTTGTTATTCACGGCGGGTTGAGCTACCCACCGAGGTCCGTCAACGCTAAATGTGCGGTTATTGTAACGCCATTTAGATCGTATTTCTCGGTAAAATTGGTGCTTAAAGCACCAATTTACGAATATCACCTAAAACTTGGCTCAAATACGCTGTGAAACGCGCTGCATCTGCACCATCGATCACGCGGTGATCGTAAGACAGACACAATGGCAACATGAGTTTAGGTTCAAACTCTTTACCGTTCCACTTCGGCTTCATCTCATTACGCGATACGCCTAAGATAGCCACTTCTGGTGCATTAACGATAGGTGTGAAGGCTGTACCACCGATACCACCTAAGCTTGAGATTGAGAAACACCCGCCTTGCATATCGGCTGCTTTCAACTTGCCGTCACGCGCACGCGCACTGACATCAACAAGCTCTTCTGACAGCTCGTAAATGCCTTTCTTATCGACATCACGGATGACCGGTACAACGAGACCGTTCGGCGTGTCCACCGCAATACCGATGTGCACGTATTTCTTCATGATTAAGGCTTCACCCGACTCTGACAACGATGAGTTGAAATTCGGGAATTCACGCAATGCTTTCGCACAGGCCTTCATGATGAAGACCAATGGCGTGATCTTAAAGCCCAGGTCTTGCTTCTTAGCGACTTCGTTTTCCGATTTACGGAACCGCTCAAGTTCAGTGATATCCGCTTCATCAAACTGCGTCACGTGTGGGATAGTCACCCAGTTACGATGCAGGTTAGGACCTGACTTGCGCTGAATGCGCGATAACTGAACTTCTTCCACTTCACCGAATTTGCTGAAGTCGACTTTAGGTCCATCAATTACTTGCAGACCACCACCGCCTTGGGACGTTTGTCCAGCGACTGCCTTCGGACGTGACAACTCGTACTTAACGTACTCTTGCACATCTTCTTTGAGGATACGGCTCTTAGGCCCAGTCCCTTTGACTTGCGATAGGTCGACGCCGAATTCACGTGCAACACGACGCACGGCCGGTGATGCATGAATCGGTGAACCATCTTTACGCTCGGTCGGATGATCCGGCACAGGCGGCTGACGTTCGCTGGTCGGCGTAGAGTTCGACTTAGCGGACTCTTTGTCGTCGCTCTCAGACTTCGAGGGTGCTTGCTCAGCCTTATCTTCGGATTTCGATGCTGATTTAGACTCGTCTTTGGTTGAGCTCGAACTACCGCCACTGCGCGTGACTTTCAACTTCGCGATCTTAGAACCTTGCGATACTTTATCGCCGACTTTGACCAGCATTTCTTCCACTTCGCCATCTTCGGGGCATGGCACATCCATGGTGGCTTTGTCAGTTTCTAAGGTAATCAAGCCATCTTCTTTTTCGACCGAATCACCTTTGTTGACCAAGATCTCGATAATTTCGACATCTTCTTCATCGCCAATATCAGGGACTTCTACGTCAATGACTTCGCTCTCGCCACCACTGGCTGCTTCCTGCTGCTGGTCATCCTGTGCATCGTCATCGTCGTCCGAAGCGTCAGAAGATGAGCCGTCAGAAGAGGATTCTTCAGCCGTATCTTCGGCTTTGTCATCATCGCTGTCGTCCGCTTCTTCATCGGCGCTGTCATCACTCGCCGCTTCGATGATAGCGAGGACGTCACCTTCTTTAATGGTGTCGCCTTCTTTTACTTTTAACTCGACGATTTTCCCGCCCTCAGAGGCGGGAATATCCATAGAAGCTTTGTCACTCTCGACTGTGACAACACCATCTTCTTTCTCGATGGTGTCGCCTGCGCTGACGAGGATCTCAATGACTTCGACTTCTTCTCCGCCCACGTCGGGGACTTTGAGTTCAATCTTATCCGCCATATCAATACTCCTTATGCGTTACGTGGGTTAAGTTTGTCGACGTCAATACCGTAGTCTTTGATCGCTTTGCTCAACACTTTTGCGTCAATGTCGCCGGCATCAACAAGCTCTTTAAGTGCAGCAACCACCACGTGGTTAGCGTCCACTTCAAAGTGCTTACGCAGATTTGCACGGCTGTCCGAACGACCAAATCCATCGGTACCCAAGACACGATACGAAGTCGGCACCCACTGACGCACTTGATCAGCGTATAACTTCATGTAATCCGTCGCTGCAACCGCTGGACCTTTCGCATCTTTCATTGCCTTAGTGATAAAGGCTTCTTTCGGCTCTTTATCAGCATTGAGCATATTGTGACGCTCAACATCTAGACCATCACGCGCCAGCTCGTTAAATGAGGTTACGCTGTACACGGTCGAGTTGATATCGAAGTCCTCTGCCAAGATGTCAGCGGCTTTGCGCACCTGCTCTAAGATCGTACCGCTACCTAACAGCTGAACATCGGCTTTAGCTTTCTTCTTAGCTTTCACGTCGTCGAGCTTATAAATACCACGTAAGATGCCTTCTTCGACACCTTCTGGCATTTCTGGCTGATGATAGTTTTCGTTCATTACAGTTAGGTAATAGAACACGTTCTCTTGGTCTTCATACATGCGCTTCAGACCGTCATGTACAATCACTGCAATCTCATAACCGTAGGTTGGGTCATAAGTAATACAGTTAGGCACCGTACCGAACAAGATATGGCTGTGTCCATCTTGGTGCTGCAACCCTTCGCCATTCAGCGTTGTACGACCGGCTGTACCGCCAATCAAGAAACCGCGTGTTTGGCTGTCGCCAGCGGCCCACACTAAGTCACCCACACGTTGGAAACCAAACATCGAGTAATAGATGTAGAACGGAATCATCGGCTCATTGTTAAGTGAGTAGCTTGTACCTGCTGCCACCCACGACGCCATTGCGCCCAGCTCGTTGATACCTTCTTGAATAACCTGACCTTTCTTATCTTCACGATAGTAGGCCACTTGATCGGCATCTTGCGGAGTATATTTTTGACCATGGTGCGCATAAATGCCCACTTGACGGAACAAGCCTTCCATACCGAAAGTACGTGCTTCGTCCGGAATGATAGGTACGACACGCTTACCGATTTTCTTATCTTTCAATAATGCCGTCAGTACGCGGACGAACGCCATCGTTGATGAAATTTCGCGGTCGCCTGAACCTTTCAGCACCGCATCAAACGCTTTCAACGACGGTAGCTCGAGCTCAACATCGCTCTCGGCGCGGCGAGTCGGCATGTAACCGCCCAATGCCTCGCGACGCTCGTTCATGTACTTCAGCTCTTCACTGTCTTCCTCAAACTTGTAGTAAGGCAGATCTTGTAGCTCTTCATCTTTGAACGGGATGTTAAAGCGATCACGTAGATGCTTGATGGCATCCATATCCATTTTCTTAACTTGGTGGGCGATATTTTTACCTTCGCCTGCCGCACCCATGCCGTAACCTTTCACGGTCTTCGCTAAGATAACTTGCGGACGTCCTTTGGTGTTCACCGCTTTGTGATAGGCCGAGTAAACCTTAACGGGATCGTGACCGCCGCGGTTTAGACGCCAGATATCTTCATCCGATAAGTTAGCAACCATTTCTTCGGTTTCTGGATATTTACCGAAGAAGTGTTCACGCGTATATGCGCCACCTTTTGCTTTAAAGTTCTGGTAGTCACCATCCACGGTTTCTTCCATCAACTCACGCAACTTACCTTCGGTATCGCGATAAAGTAGTGGATCCCAGTAGCGACCCCATATTACCTTGATAACTTCCCAACCTGCACCGCGGAAGGTGCCTTCCAGCTCTTGGATAATTTTACCGTTACCACGCACCGGACCATCTAAGCGTTGCAAGTTACAGTTGATAACAAAGGTCAAGTTATCTAAGCCTTCGCGTGACGCCAGGCTAATCGCACCCAAGCTTTCTGGCTCATCGGTTTCACCATCGCCCATAAAGCAATACACGCGTTGATTTGAGCAGTCTTTAATGCCACGGTCAGTCAAATACTTCAAGAAACGGGCGAGGTAGATCGCCTGAATTGGACCCAAGCCCATTGATACGGTCGGGAACTGCCAGAAATCAGGCATCAAGTTCGGGTGAGGATATGACGGTAAACCTTTACCATCGACTTCTTGACGGAAGTTATCCAATTGCTCTTGAGTCAAACGACCTTCGATAAACGCACGGCCGTAAATGCCCGGTGATGCATGACCCTGAATAAACAGGAAGTCGCCTCCGTCACCGTCGCTTGGTGCGCGGAAGAAGTGGTTAAAGCCGACATCATAAAGCATCGCTGAAGACGCGAAGCTAGCAATGTGACCACCGAGCTCTTCGCCTTTTTGCGAGGCTCTTAGTACCATCATAGCCGCGTTCCAACGGATCGCTGAACGAATGCGCGCTTCCATGGTTTGGTTGCCCGGCATGGTCGGTTCCTGACTTGCCGGAATAGTATTTAAGTAGGAAGTGGTTGGACGGTAAGGCAAATACGCACCGTTACGACGCGCTTTATCAATCAGTTGCTCCAACAAGAAGTGTGCGCGATCCGGACCTTCGGCGTCCAGAACGCCTTCGAGCGCATCAAGCCACTCCTGCGTTTCTTGCTGGTCAACATCTTGTTTGTTTTCTTCACTCATAGCTATTCCTTTCATTCAATGTTTCAATCAGGAACGACGAAGCGAGCGCCGAATGCGAGATTGCTCTTTTGTCATCTCCATCAATGCCTGTTCAATATAGGACAAATGTTGATGACACGCATCTCGTGCCTGCTCCGGTTGACCGTTGATAATTGCCTTGGCAATTTGCAAACGGTGTTGGTTTAACTGCTCCACTACCGAGGGATTGTTAGCCAACACCTCTAAGTTTTGCTTTATGTTTTCTGCAAGGAGCTCGCGCATGCCCTGCACCACATGCAAAAGCACCACATTATGTGATGCTTCGGCAATGCGTAAATAGAAATTAACGAGCGACTGCACTTGCTCGTCGATAGCCCGCGTTTGTGAATCCATTATGCTATTGATACTGAATTCGATACGATCTAGATCGGCATCTGTGCCTCGTAAAGCGGCATAAAACGACGAAATGCCCTCCAGAGCATGACGAAATTCGAGAAGGTCGAATTGTGATTCGGGGTGTTTTGCCAATAACTCGAACAACGGCGTTGTCACCGACTCATTCACACTGTCGGTGACAAAGGTGCCACCACCGTGGTGACGTTCTAACAACCCTTTCGCTTCGAGCTTTTGAATCGCTTCCCGCAACGATTGCCGCGAAACACTGAACTGTTGCGCAAGCTCTCGTTCGGCGGGCAGCTTTTGCCCGGCTTCAAAACGGCCATCAACGATCATCGCCTCGATTTGAGAAACGATTTGATCGGAAATTTTTGCCACTTTTATGCGTTCAAAAGGCAATGTGCTGTCCACCCTCGGTAAATTGGTCTGACCAAAGTTGCCCGATATTCTAAATCATTCAGCGGTAAACCCCAAATTAATTTAGCTGGTCAGACCTTTGTTTACTGGCATTAAAGCTAAACGATAGTCCCTGTCAGGGTTAATACTGCGATGACAACAAACCAGAATAGGTGTTGTCGTTTCATCAGATTAAGCTGGTGAGTGACAGCATCGGATCGATCATCGGGGTGGTGTGACCGCCCTTCTGCCTTCTCGACCACTTGGTGCAATAGCTCGGGGTTATCATCTTGAGTGTTCGTCGCCATTGCCATGACAGCAGGCAGAGCATGACTAAAGTGACCCACCAAGGCGGCTCCGAGCGCCGCAAAACGTGCTGGAATAAAATTAAGCGCCCACAGTGCTCGCTCTACCTGAGCCCGTGCGGTCTCATCAAAATCCTGTTGGACTGTGCCGCGGTAGACACTCCGCAAACAGCCATAAGCTAAAACACCTGCAATTCCAAAGGTGACGAAGAAGAATATCGGTGCCAAAAAGTGGACAAAGTTCAGCCATACTACGGCGCGTTCAACTGGAGTGCCCTCGGGTAAATGGGCATAGTGACTTAGTTGCTCAGCGGCTTCTTGATAACCTGCACTATCCGCTCGCATTGCTGTTTTTAATAGCTGTTTATACGCGAGTCGTTCTGGCCCTGCATTCATCACCAATAGCAACACGATAATGCCGCCAATAAAATTAACTAAACCACTATCAAGCCAATGAAATAATAACCAAGCTAAAGCAGCAGGTAATAATATTTGAAGCAGTAACGCCCAAGCCGACTGTCCCCGGAAGTAACGGACTTTAGTTTGGCTCCAATTCATCCAGCGCTGCATGTAAAAGTCGATCGACCATACCGCGGGTAATGGGTAAAGCCGTTCGATACTAAGTGCTATGAGCAAAGCAATGAGTGTCATAGAGAGTCCTTGCGCGACAATGCGTTCAAATAATACGACCAGTCAAAACAGCGTCCGGGATCCGTCTTTCGGCCGGGCGCAATATGTTGATGGCCTGTGATTCTGTCTAATGTCAGTTTAGGGTAATAGTCTAATATTGTCTGGCTAACATCAACCAAGCTCTGATACTGGCGTTTGCTGTAAGGGGAATGATCGGTGCCTTCAAGCTCAATACCGATGCTAAAGTCATTACAGCGTTCACGCCCGTCGTAACTGGACACGCCGGCATGCCAGGCGCGTTTGTCAAAAGGCACGTATTGCTCGATAGTACCATCACGTCTAATCAACAAATGGCTTGATACGCGTAAGCCCGTCAAAGGCGCGAAATAATCACCCTCTTGCTGGCTCAAACCCTGGGTAAATAGTTTCTCAATATAGGGCGTCCCATAGCAACCTTCGGGTAAGCTGATACAATGGATGACCAATAGCGAAATGTCCTGTTTATCGGGGCGCTCATCATAGTGCGGTGAAGCACAGTGTTTTACGTCTCGAATCCAGTGATTTTTTATTGTGTGTCTTTTCACGGGCTCAGCAAAACGGTAAAGTTTGTGCCCTAGTATCGTCATTGTCAGTCAAAAGGTAAAGTATCCCATGCAGCTCACCGAAGCCGAACGCCATGCTATTGCGTCGCAAGTCACTCATAGCCTAGAGGAAGATTTGTCAGCGGCGGATCCCACACTGGATATTACGGCACAGTTGATTCCGGCTCATCATCTGAGCGAAGCGACTATCATCACCCGTGAAGATATGGTGGTTTGCGGCACTGCTTGGGTCGAAGAGGTGTTTCGTCAGGTGGATGCCGATGTGGCTATCGAGTGGTGTGTCACCGACGGCGACAAGGTGCAAGCTAACACAACCTTGTGCCACTTATCAGGCAACAGCCGCAGCTTACTAACAGGCGAACGTTGTGCACTTAACTTTTTGCAAACACTGTCAGCGACAGCCTCACAAACGGCTTTTTATGTCAGTAAATTGGCAGGGTTCAATACGCGTCTATTAGACACGCGCAAAACAATTCCAGGTCTTCGTATGGCGCAAAAGTATGCGGTTCGCTGTGGCGGGGGCACTAACCACCGCATCGGTTTATTTGATGCCTATCTGATAAAGGAAAACCATATCGCCGCCTGTGGTGGTATTGTGCCTGCCGTCAAAACGGCGCGTGAATTAAACCCAGGCAAGCCCGTCGAAGTCGAAGTCGAATCCTTGGCGGAGTTTCAACAAGCACTGGATGCCGGTGCCGATATTGTCATGTTAGATAATTTTACTATCAGCGATATCGAAGCGGCTGTGGCACAAAACAAAGCCGCAGGTTCACCACTCAAGTTAGAAGTGTCGGGCAATATTACTGATGAAGCGTTGCAATCACTCGGCGCAACAGGCGTCGATTTCATCTCCAGCGGTGCTTTGACTAAACACGTCACTGCTATCGACTTATCGATGCGGATAGGGCAACCTCGCACAAACTAATCCGTTTGCCAAACGGCGCGGGCGATACCATAGTTTTGGCTTTACTCGAAAGCCATTATGAAAAAGTACTCGTCCGCCTTTAGTCTTATAGAGTTAATGGTCGTTGTTGCCATTATTGCTATTCTCTCATCGCTCGCGGTGCCTGCATATCAGCGTTATGTCCAGCAAGCTCGCGTCACTGCCGCATTAAATCATACCCAAAGCTTACAGCTTGCCATGGCACTGTGCTGGCAAACTGAAAGTGACATGAGCCGTTGTTCACGACCTGGGCAGCGCGGTATTCCCCCAATCCCCGATCCTTTACCTAAGGCGCTAACGTCGCTTGAAGTCACCTCAAGCGGCATCATTCAGCTAACCTTAGCTAATGTTGTCGTCGATCAAGCACCGCTTAAACTAAGTTTATCACCGGATACCCGCGGTTTGGTATTTGATTGGCGTCTTGGTTGCTCGGACTACGACTCGGGCCAACCCCTTGCAACCCAATGCGTGGAAGGAGTCGCGCAATGATTGTTGCACATCATATCGGCTCCTATTGGCACACTGAACTACCTGCTAACTCATCAACCTGCCAACGTCTTATAAGCCAACTAGGGCTTCCGGAAGGCTCCTTGACCGAACTTATTGATACTCAGCACGGTCGAATTCTGATACTCACTCGCGATGCGTGGCCGCAACGCGATACGATTACATTTCGTTTAAAAGCGATGAACGCCAAGTCCATCCTGTGCGTCTATGCACGCACCCAATCTACTGTTCATCTCTCAGCGCTTAACGCTCAGAGCGTGCTTGCTAATGCACGCCGTCTTAACGCCTCGGACATTCATATTGAGTCGCTCCGCGAAGGTGGTCGCATTCGCCTGCGTATTCAAGGTCGACTAATTGAACAACGCCGTTTATCACAGCACGATGTCGACACGTTGGTTGCTCAGCTAAAAGTGATGGCAGAGGTTGATGTCACGGAGAGCAAACAACCTCAAGACGGGCGCATTGACTTGGAGTTACCCGATTCAAGCGCCCGGTTTCGCCTCAACTCATGCCCCGGTAATCGTGGCGAAAGTCTTGTTATACGGTGTTTATACAGTGCCGAACAACTGCCCTCGCTGCACCAACTTGGATTCACCGATAGACAGTTTCATCATTTAATTAAGCAACTCTCCTCTGCGATAGGACTCATCCTCGTATCCGGCCCGACAGGTAGCGGCAAAAGCACCACCATGTACAGTATTATCAAACAGCTAAGTGAGTCAGGGCTTCGGGTATGTAGTGTCGAAGATCCGATTGAAGTTGAGCTCGATGGAATTTTGCAAACGCAGGTACACTCGCAACGCAATTTAAGTTTTGCAAAGGTTTTGCGTGCCTTTTTGAGACAAGATCCTGACGTCATCATGATCGGTGAGATCCGCGATGCAGAAACCGCTAAAATCGCTGTACAAGCTGCGCTAACTGGTCATTTAGTCATTGCTTCAATACATGCCGATACTGCAATTGATGTGATTCGTCGTTTAGTTCAGTTAGGTGCGCAACAAACCGATGTGACCGCCGCATTAAGACTGTTAATAAGCCAGCGACTGCTCGCGCAGGCGCAAGGCGGTGTCAAAGTCATATTTGAGTTACTGCCGTGGCCTGAGCGTCTGCGCGGCTATAGCGAGTCATTAGCGCAAACGCATCGCGATACTATTCTAAAACACTATCAGTTACCGAGTTTACAGGCACTCATTCAGGCAAGTTATCGGAGTCACGAAGATGAACGTTTTTCGACGTTATAATCAATTTTCAACGACTCAATGGTATCTCGCGCTCAATCGCCTAGAACAGCTGATAACGGGCGGATTGCCGCTCGCGTTAGCACTGGGGGTTGTCGCCAAACAAACGCATCAACCAGCACTCAAAAGACATTATCAGTACCTGCAGCACAGCGTACAGGCAGGAATCAGCCTGGCCGAGGCCTTGAGCATTGAGAAGCGTCGAGCGTTAAAAGCAGCTCAGGCGGGTATCGCGGTTGCAGAACAAACCGGGCAACTACCTCTGGTCATGCAAAGCCTAGTGGCTAGTTGGAAACGACAACGGCATATCAGCGCGTTGGTCAAGAATGCCTTACGCTATCCAGTGGCACTACTTTTTATGGCACTCATTATTATTACGGTGTTTGTCACCTGGGTACTACCCACCATCCAACAACTATTCGACAGCCAACCGCTCCCTGCATTAACCCAGTATTTAATTACATGTGTTACTTGGTTGCGTCAATCTGCCGCTAACCTACTCGCCGTAACAGGTATTTTGCTACTAAGTTTCACGGTGCTTTATCGGTTACAGAAACAACGCGTTCAGGCAGTAATGCAGCGTTTACCGATTTGGGGTAAACTGAAGCGCCTAAGCGTGTATCAGTCAACCTTCGAATACCTTGCCTTAGGGATGCAAAGTGGTATGTCTGCGGTCAACGCTACGCAAATGGTTGCGAATCACTCAACGTGGCTGCCCATGCAAAGTAAATTACTGAAGATTGCACAAGCACTTAATCAAGGTAACAGTTGGTCTCGATCTTTTAGCACGGTACAAATTAACGATCCAACGATCCAGGCGTACCTGCAAACAGCAGAACATATTGGTCGCGTCGATCACGCTGTAGAACGTTTAAGCCAAGACTTTAGCCAGCGTATCGAACGTTATTGTGAGCAGTTGAGGGTGTGGCTAAACCCTTTACTGATGATCATACTAACGGGCATTATAGGATTTATGTTGTTGGCGATGTATTTACCGATTTTTTCGCTGACACAACAATTAGCTTAGGACTCATAAAATGGATGTATTATTAGCGGCTACTTCTTGGCAAGCGCTCCTTATCGCAGGGTTACTCGGCGCATCAGTTGGGAGCTTTTTGAACGTAGTCATCGCGCGCCTGCCAAAACAACTGCAATTACAGTGGAAGTATGAATGTGCTGAACTTGCCGGCGAGCCAGTACGCGAGAAAACACAGTTTAATATTGCGGTCCCCGGCTCCCACTGTCCTCAATGTCAGCATGCGGTGGCGTGGTATGACAACATTCCGATTTTGAGTTATTTAGTGTTGCGCGCCCAGTGTCGTCATTGCAATACACCAATTCCAATTTATTACTGGTTAGTTGAAGTCGCAACGACGCTTATTTTTCTCGCGCTCAGTTGGCAGTTCGGTTTAACGATTAGCTTCTGGGTATTCGGCACGGCTCTCAGCTTACTGATTGCCATGACAGTGATTGACTACCAGCATCAACTATTACCGGATAACCTAACCTACCCGCTGTTATGGTTGGCTTTACTTTGGTCTATCAGCCCACTTAGCACTGTAACTCCAAGCCAGGCCATCATCGGTGCCGTGGTTGGGTATCTAAGTCTTTGGAGCCTTTATTGGGTATTTAAACTACTTACTGGCAAAGAAGGGATGGGTTACGGCGACTTTAAGCTATTAGCCGCACTCAGTGCCTTCACAGGTGTTACCCTACTCCCTGTCACCGTCATTTTTAGCGCCGTCGCTGGTATTTTGATTGGCCTGGCTGTGGCGATTAAGCATAAGCAATCTGTGCCCATTCCTTTTGGTCCTTTTTTGGCTATCGGGGGGGTAATCAGTTATCTGTGGGGAGAGACGCTGCTTCAATCCTATTGGCAATGGCTTGGAGTCATGTAATGAGTCGTTTTATTTTAGGTCTAACGGGCGGCATCGGTAGCGGAAAAAGCGCGGCTTCCGACTATATTGCGGAGCAAGGTATTGCCATCGTCGATGCGGATGTCATTGCACGAGAAGTGGTTGCGCCCGGAACCGAAGGTCTGAAGGAAATAAAGGCGCATTTCGGGCCAGAAGTCATCGATGAATCGGGTGCCCTTATCCGTAGTCAATTGCGTCAACGCGTGTTCGATAACCCGGACGAAAAAGCATGGATTAATCAGTTACTGCATCCGCTCATTCGTCAACAAATCCTGGCTCAGCTTGAGCAGGCACAATCTGCTTATGTTGTATTAGTTGCGCCCTTGCTGCTAGAAAATGGCTTAGATGAATTATGTGATCGCGTGCTGGTTATCGATGTCGATGAGCAAACTCAGTTAGCGCGAACGCAAAAGCGCGATCAGGCCAGCGAAGAACAAGTCGCTGCGATCATTGCGTCGCAAATAGATCGCGCGACACGCCTTAGCAAAGCCGATGACATTGTTAGCAATGAAGACGACCTTCGGGCTTTATACCATCAGTTGGATAAATTGCACGCACACTATCTCGAATTGGCTTCACAAAAATGAATCTGTTTGCACCCCGCGACGAAATCATTATCATGGTCGGTCGGATTAATAGGATGAGAGCCCCATGTCGGAATCAGTGCCATACGTGATTTATGAATACCCTTTGCAAGAACGGTTTCGTACCTACTTGAGGCTTGAGCAAGGGTTTTCACAAATCAAAATGCCGCTCGATGGCTCTGAACAACAAGCGCTGCCATTTTTTAATACCCTATTTGGTTTGCTCGAACTATTTGAACGCTTTGATCTTAAAACCGAACTGAACCGTGATCTCGACACGCAGAAACAATTCGTGCAACAGTGGTCGAAGCACCCACAAGTTGATAAGGAGATGGTCGCACTGCTCCTACATCGGCTTGGAGAGGCTCAAGAACAACTTGGCACTGCGGCTCAATCTGTCAAAGCCTTGAAAGAAGATGCGTTTTTATCAAGCATGAGACAGCGATTTTCCCAACCTGGATACCAAGCATTGTTTGATCTCCCGCAGTTACAAACATGGCTGAGTCAGAGCCCAGCGAGTCAAATTGAACACCAAGAACATTGGCGCACTCAACTTGCCGATTTTCAACACGCACTGTCGCAGCTACTGGGTTTATTGAGAGAGCGTGCCCCTTTCGAAACCGTTCGAGCAAAAAAAGGTTTTTGGCAGGAAAGTGCCGATCCATTAGCTATTCTACGCATGAAAATAACCGCCGATGACGCGGTTTACCCCGTTGTGTCTGGTCACCGTCAACGCTTTACAGTACGTTTGATGACATTAAACAGTGGTCAGAGTAACGCGTATCAGCACGACTTAGATATTCAACTTGCTCGATGTTATGAGCAGTAAACAAGAGGAACAGCGTATGCCAACTCACGTCGATTGCCCAACTTGCGGCGATACAGTCCAATGGTCAGAAAAGGCCGCCTACCGTCCTTTTTGTAGCGAGCGCTGTAAGCTTATCGACCTAGGAGAGTGGGCAAATGAAGAGAAAGCTATTCCTGGCGAGCCGGCTCAAATACCCGAGCAGTCAGCCAACGATGATTATTAATGGGATTGTGCGTCCATAAGGCAGTCGACGATGGGTTGATTCGCATCAGGAAACTGATAAGCATCGAGCTGAGCGATATCAGCCCAAACAAATTCTTGCCCTTCCATCTGGCGTGCAGTCCCGGTATATGACAGCACCCACCACACGTCAAGTAATACGCGCTTATCACGGTACTGGTGTTCGACAACCGTGAGTGGTGCACAGTCCGTCACGGCGATATTACACTCTTCTTTTAGTTCGCGAATGAGTGCTTCGGTGACTGACTCACCCTGCTCGACTTTTCCACCAGGAAATTCCCATTTACCACCTTGGTGCTGATGGTTCAGTCGTTTGGCGATAAATATCTCGCCTTGCTCATTTTTAATTACGCCCACAGCTACGTGAACTGTGGGCGTCGTACTATCAGACATAATTAGAGTTTACCGTGGCAATGTTTATATTTTTTACCCGAGCCACATGGACACGGCTCATTGCGGCCCACTTTCGTTCCGCGTTGAGCCGGTTGTTGCTGATCGCCCGATTCTGCATTGGTATCGGCTGATGCAGTAGCACTCGCTTGCTCATGCTTGAACTCTCGCGGTGCGCTGTCTGCTGCTTTACGTTGCTGATCAACCGCATCAACATCTTCAGGCGCGCGCACACGGACGCGGCTCAATAACGTGACAACATCAAGTTTTAGGTTTTCCAGCATTTCACTGAATAATTCAAATGCCTCGCGCTTGTACTCTTGTTTCGGGTTCTTCTGCGCGTAACCACGTAAGTGAATACCTTGGCGCAGATGATCCATCGCTGCTAAGTGCTCTTTCCAATGTTGGTCAAGGCTTTGTAGCATCACCGACTTTTCAAAGCGGCGCAGAACTTCTGCACCCACAAGCGCTTCTTTTTCTTTGTAGGCATCGACTAGCGCATTTAAAACACGCTCGCGTAATACTTCTTCGTGGAAGTGCTCATCCTCATCAAGCGACTTTTGCAATTCAACTTCGATATCAAAGTCGGCACGAAGACGCTCTTCCAAACTCGGCAGATCCCAAAGCTCAGCAAGCGACTGCGGCGGCACGTATTCATCAATTACCGCGTTAATAACGTCTTCACGTATTACATCAATCGTCGCTGAAATATCGCCTTCATCGAGTAATTCGTTACGCTGTTCGTACACCACACGGCGCTGGTCATTCGCAACATCATCATATTCAAGCAACTGTTTACGCACATCAAAGTTTCGACCTTCGACTTTGCGCTGAGCGTTTTCAATTGCACGAGTCACCCATGGGTGCTCAATCGCTTCTCCCTCTTTCATTCCAAGGCGCTTCATCATAGTCGCCATACGTTCTGAGGCGAAAATCCGCATCAATGGATCTTCTAAAGAGAGGTAAAAACGCGATGAACCTGGGTCACCCTGGCGACCTGAACGTCCCCGTAGCTGGTTATCAATACGGCGTGACTCATGGCGCTCAGTACCGATGATATGTAAGCCGCCCGCTTCTATGACTTTGTCATGAAGCACTTGCCATTCTTGTTTGATTTTCTCAATCTTATCGTTGTCCGGCTCTTCTAGCTTCTCAACATCTGATTTCCAGTTGCCGCCTAATACGATATCCGTACCACGACCCGCCATGTTGGTGGCGATGGTCACCGCGCCGGGACGACCCGCTTGGGCAACAATGTCGGCTTCTTGTTGGTGAAACTTCGCATTAAGTACCGCATGAGGGATCTTTTTCTTCTTCAGCAAGCTCGAAAGCAATTCTGAGTTTTCTATAGAGACGGTACCAACCAAGACGGGACGGCCTTGTTTTCGACACTCTTCTATATCCTCAGCGATGGCTTCATATTTTTCGCGGGTCGTTAGATATATCAAGTCGGCACGATCATCGCGCACCATCGGACGGTTGGTCGGAATCACGACCGTTTCTAAGCCATAAATGGACTGGAACTCGAACGCTTCGGTATCCGCTGTACCGGTCATACCGGCAAGCTTGTCATACAATCGGAAATAATTCTGGAAAGTAATCGATGCCAAGGTTTGGTTTTCATTTTGGATTTCAACGCCTTCTTTGGCTTCCATCGCTTGGTGCAAACCTTCCGACCAACGACGGCCTTCCATCGTACGCCCAGTGTGTTCGTCAACGATGATGATTTTTCCATCTTTAACGATATAGTCAACATCGCGGCTAAATAAATGGTGCGCTCTCAACGCAGCATTAATGTGGTGCAGTAAAGTAATATTAGCGGCTGAATACAGCGAGTCGTCCTCGCCCAACATGCCACGCTCTTTCAGTAATGACTCAATATGCTCTTGGCCATTCTCAGTGAGATGCAACTGCTTTGCTTTTTCATCGATGGTAAAGTCACCGTCGCCACGTTCTTCTTCGGTGTCTTCCTTTTCTTGACGCACCAACAAAGGTACGAGCTCATTCATTTTTTTATACATCTCAGAGCTATCTTCCGCGGGACCCGATATAATTAACGGAGTCCGCGCTTCATCGATCAAGATCGAGTCAACCTCATCTACTAGCGCATAATGTAGTTCGCGTTGTACACGTTCCTCTGGCGAAAATGCCATGTTGTCACGTAAATAGTCAAAACCGAACTCGTTGTTTGTGCCATAGGTGATATCAGCTTGATAAGCCGCCTTCTTATCTTGCGGCTGCATGCCGGGGATATTGAAAGCTACTGACATGCCTAAAAACTCAAACAATGGGCGGTTAAACTCAGCATCACGCTTAGCGAGATAGTCGTTAACCGTAATGATATGAACGCCTTTGCCCGTCAATCCGTTAAGATACGCAGGCAAAGTCGCCGTTAGGGTTTTACCCTCACCGGTTTTCATTTCAGCGATACGGTTTTCATCGAGAACCATACCACCCACCATCTGCACGTCGAAGTGGCGCATTTTAAACACACGCTTGCTTGCTTCGCGAACGGTGGCGAATGCCTCCTCAAGAAGGCTATCTAATTTGGCACCTTCGTTAAGACGTTTTCTGAACTCTGTGGTTTTTTCTTTTAGTTGTTCGTCTGATAACGCCTCGAACTCTGGTTCGAGTTGATTAATTCGATTCACGCGTTTTTGAAGCGTTTTTAAAATACGGTCGTTACGACTCCCAAATACTTTTCTGAACAAACTGCCTAGCATGAGAACGAGTTATCCTGTTTTTTCAAAATTAAAAAATTCGGCAGCTGCAGGCCACCGCATCTAATGATTCAAACTGAACCGTTAATCCGCTGAACGATATACGAAACGATTCGGGTCTATCTGCTTTCCATTACGGAGCACTTCATAATGGACGTGAGGTCCGGTCGAACGACCTGTGTTACCCATCTCGGCAATGACTTGTCCACGGGTGACCACATCTCCAACCTGCACATTGATCGTCTCATTATGACCATAGCGCGTCTTCAAACCACCCCCGTGGTCAATTTCGACTAAGTTTCCATAGCCCCAACGTTCACCGGCCCAAGTCACCACGCCTGCACCTGTGGCGATGACTTTTACATCCTCGTCATAACTGGCAAAGTCTAGACCTTTGTGCATCGCGGGTTTGCCATTAAACGGATCCTTACGCACACCATACTGCGATGAGAGCCAACCACTACTGATAGGACTACCTGCAATGAAGCTTTCACTATTAACATTGTGATTCATCATCACAGATTCAAGTAACGAGAGTTGTTTTTGCTTGTCAGCAATTTTTGACAGCATGTGCTCAATATCAGTTAAAACTTCTGTGCTATTTGATTTGGGCAACGCGACCGCTTCAGTTTCTGGCCCCCCTAAAGGAATGCCGGATTCAAAACTGAACTCACCGTTATTTAGGTTCGCCTTTTGCGCGAGCCTTTCACCAAGCGCGTCTAAACGACGCATGTGCGCTCTCAACTCGCCCAAATAAACGGTCATCGCGCCGAGACGTTTCTCAGTCTCGCTATACAGATCGGCGACCGCCTTAGATTGTAACGCCAAGTTTTTTTGCTCTTCGCTAATTTTCTCTTGTGCCACACGCGGATCGACACCTTGATAACTCCAAGGCTTGAAATAAGCGACACCCACTAACGCAGCTAAGCCGATATAAGAAAAAAATCGACGCCGCGATAGCCGGAAACTAAAACGAATTTTGGAGCCTTTATAAAAGACTGATAAACTCATTAGTACTCTCTTATTATGGGTTTACAGCAACGACTAAGCGCACATGAACTCTAAACCTAAGACCACCAAACAGTGGCTAGATAATCAACGCGATCATAACACGTTGAGCCAATACGCACAGTTTGCCGTTCAACTCCGTGATTGGCAACTACTCTTTGCACGTAGCCTACCCGCAAACCTTGCCGCTGAATGCGATTTGCTTAATATTCGCGACGGCAAGATTATCGTACGCACGCGCTCTGCATCAGCAGGGACTCAGTTGCGAGCATTAGCGCCCCGGTTAATCAAGACTTTTTGCGAGACGGGCACCAGCGTTCACTCACTTAGCGTCGATATTGATCCTACCAACCGCTCTCAGGGGCGTGACCCAACCTCGCCCGAAATGAGCCGCCAGCAGCGCTTGTTAAGGCTCGCTGAGGAAAGCAGTGAACCCCTTAAGACTCAGCTGCTTAAGCTCGCAGAACAAATTGCTAACAGCACTAAATTAACGCCAGACGAATAAAAAAAGGTGCATAGTTTTCACTAAGCACCTTTTCAAATACGCACAGGCTATGTTTCGACATCAAGCGAGTGAAGGTGACCAATATTTAATGGGTGCTTCAGACGCTTTATCTTCAAATGTCACGAACTCCCAAGCTGACTGCTGTGCTAGCAACGCTTGTAGTAACTGATTATTTAACGCATGGCCTGATTTATAAGCTCTCAAGTGACCTAAAATACTATGGCCACCCATGTACAAATCACCAATCGCGTCTAACATTTTATGTTTAACGAACTCATCGTCGTAACGCAGACCATCTGTATTCAGGACTCTAAACTCGTCTAACACCACTGCGTTATCAAAACTTCCACCTAAAGCCAGGTTGTTTGCACGCAAGTATTCGATGTCTTTCATAAAGCCGAACGTACGCGCACGACTTATTTCCTTGATAAACGCCGAACTACTGAAATCCATCGAGACCGTCTGACCGGTTTCAGAGATCGCAGGGTGGTCGAAATCGATAGCAAAGTCGATGCGGAAACCATCATGGGGTAGCAGTTCCGCCCACTTTCCATCGTCTTCGACACGAATAGGCTGTTTGATTCGAATAAATTTCTTCGCACTCGCTTGCTCTTCAATGCCCGCGCTTTGTAGCAGGTACACAAAGGGGTGAGAGCTTCCGTCCATAATCGGGATCTCGTGCGAATCAACTTCGATAATCAAGTTGTCGATGCCAACGCCCGCTAATGCGGCGAGCAAGTGCTCAACCGTCGACACTCGAACGTTGTCTTCGTTGATTAAACACGTACACAACTGGGTATCTCGTACCCAATCAGCGCGAGCTGGGATGTCCACCACCGGGTCTAAATCGACACGGCGGAATATCAACCCTGTGTTGGCCGGCGCGGGGCGCAAAGTTAAGTTCACTTTGTTGCCGCGGTGTAGACCCACACCTGTGGTTGAAATCGCTTTTTTAAGTGTACGTTGTGTAATCATTAATCGAATTCACCTATCCAATCAAATCTGCTGCGCGAAACGCGGTCTGACATTATACGATAAATGTCATGTATGACGCAAATTTTGCTTAATTTTTACGCATTAATCCACTTGCTTCCGCAAAAACGCTGGGATATCCAAATAGTCGAGCTCTTTTTCTGCGCTTTGCTTAGGTGCTGGCTTGCGCGCTGGCTCTGCTTTGTGTTCAGCTGCTGGCTCTTGCTCCTCGTCGTAGTGCGGTGCTGCCGAGCTACGATCTAAATCGCGTCGATAAGTTGCTGCCGGTTCGCGCTTAGGTGCTTGTGCTGCGTTATTGACCAAGGAGATATCTGGCTTGCGCTCTGCACCAATACCGGTCGCAACAACAGTGACACGTAATTCATCAGACATCTCAGTATCGATAACGGTTCCCACAATGACGGTTGCATTATCAGAAGCAAACGCCTTGACGGTATTACCAACCGTTTCAAACTCATCGATACTCATATCCATGCCCGCAGTCACGTTGACGAGAACGCCACGCGCACCGGAAAGGTCGATATCTTCTAGCAATGGACTATTGATAGCCATTTCAGCGGCTTCTTGCGCTCGGTCTTCGCCACTGGCTACGCCTGTGCCCATCATAGCCGTACCCATTTCTTTCATGACCGCCCGCACATCGGCAAAGTCGACGTTAATCAGACCCGGACGAGTAATGAGTTCGGCAATACCTTGTACGGCACCTAGCAGTACATTGTTAGCCGCGCTAAACGCATCGAGTAAGGTGGTACCACGCCCCATCACTTTTAATAGCTTTTCGTTAGGAATGGTAATCAATGAATCGACACTCTGTGCCAAGGCGTTGATACCCTCTTCGGCTACCGCCATACGCTTCTTACCCTCGAACGGGAACGGCTTGGTCACCACAGCCACGGTTAAAATGCCCAGTTCCTTCGCTACCTCAGCGACCACCGGTGCCGCACCCGTACCGGTGCCGCCGCCCATGCCCGCAGCGATAAAGACCATGTCGGCGCCTTCAAGTTGCGCACGAATGTTATCGCGGTCTTCTTCCGCCGACTGGCGCCCGACTTCTGGATTCGCGCCTGCACCCAAGCCCTTAGTAATATCAGAGCCGAGCTGAATAGTAACATCGGCACTATGGTTTCGGAGTGCTTGCGCATCGGTGTTTGCAGCGATGAACTGCACACCTTCGATTGACTCTTTAACCATATGCTGGACGGCGTTACCGCCACCACCGCCGACACCAATAACCTTGATGACGGCTTCACTTTCGTAATTATCCATCAGTTCAAACATTTTTCTTCTCCCTACCTGCTTTTACTTGCTACCCCAGCGATTAAAACTCACCTTTAAACCAGTTTTGCAGCTTTTGCCACATACCGATCACGTCAGTTTTACTGCTTTCTTGTTGCGATGCCGTCGCGTCTTCTTGACCGTACTTTAACAGTCCAACAGCGGTCGCATAAACCGGATCCTCTACGTAATCTTTTAAACCTTTTATATGGAGCGGTTTACCTATGCGCACTGGCATCTGAAAAATCTCTTCTGCGAACTCAATACAACCCTGCATCTTTGCACTGCCGCCCGTTAGCACAACGCCGGCGGCCACTTGCTCATCCAGGCCACTCTGCACTATCTCTTCGCGAACTAACTCGAACAACTCTTGGTAACGCGGCTCGACCACCTCTGCCAACGTGTGACGAGACATCATCCGAGCGGGTCGCCCGCCGACAGAGGGGACTTCGATGGTATCTTCCATACTGACCAACCCGCGCAATGCACAGGCGTGCTCGGTTTTTATTTGCTCGGCATGATTAGTCGGCGTACGGAATATCTTCGCGATATCACTCGTTACTTGGTTGCCCGCCGCCGGAATGACTGCGGTATGACGCAGTACACCGCCAGCATAAATACAAATGTCAATGGTACCACCGCCCATATCAACTAAGGCGACACCCAGATCCTTTTCGTCATCGGTCAGCACGGAAATGCTGGACGCTAACGCTGAAAAAATCAGCTTATCAACCTGCAAGCCACAGCGTTCAACCGCTTTAGTGATATTCTTTGCCATATCATTGGCACAGGTGATGATATGAACCTTTGATTCCATGCGAACGCCCGACATGCCGATGGGGCTACGAATACTCTCTTGCGAATCGATCACGTACTCCTGTGGTAGCACGTGTAGTATTCGACGTTCTTTCGCAATCGGTACGGATTGTGCCGCGTGAATAACATTGTCCACATCATCTTGTGTTACTTCTGCCTCATTAACCGGCACCATACCGCTTTCGTTCTGGCATGAAATATGACGACCCGAAATATTAAGGTATACCGAAGCAATTCGACAGTCAGCCATCAACTCAGCTTCATCCACTGCACGCTGAATCGACTGCACAACCAAATTAAGATCGTTAACGCCACCCTTATCCATACCGCGCGCTGTTGTTACGCCTACGCCAATGACACTGATATCATCATCAGGCAACAACTCTCCTACCAAGGCAGTGACCTTGCTAGTTCCGATATCTAATCCAACGACCATTTGTCGTTCAGTGGTCTTCGACATAGTTGTTTAACTCTCTTCTGCTTCCTTTGGCTGCCAACTCACGGCAACCCCTGTATCATACCGTAAATCAACGGCTTCTATGCGTTGCTTTTCATTGTTCGGATGCGACTTAATCTTCGGTAATAAATCAATAAAGCGCTTTATCCGTTCTGCCGTCGCTTCGCGTCCTAGTTTTAACTCGATACCCGACGTCAATACGACATTGACAGAAAATCTATCCGTTAGTCGTAATGCTGAGATGCTTAGACCATTTAACGACAGTAGCCCTTGTAAATCACGATACGCCGTAAGCGTTTGCTCTACCTCGCGCTCTGGCCCAAACAATTGAGGCAGCGCTTGTGGTAGCTTGCGGGTATCGAGCTCAGCACTAAATACATCCCCTTCTGCATTCAATAACCGGTCGCCATTCCAATGAGCGATCGGCGTCTGCTCCGTCACATGGACCGATAATCGATCGGGCCACACTTTGCGCAGTGAGGCTTGCTTAACCCACGGTAACGCCTCAATGCGCGCTCTAATTTGGTCCACATCGGCCGTAAAAAAACTGCCTAGCGGCTGCGCTAATATAGCTTCTCTAATGGCCGCCACGTCCGTTTGCTGCAATTGACCTTGTACGTTGAATCGCGCTAACGGTACTTGTTGCTCATCTTCTAGCACATCCATCAAATACCAGGTGCCAAATACAAAGCCCCCTATGGTCACCACACAAATCACCACCCCGAGCCAAAAGTTCCACTGCGTTAGCGGGGGTAGCTTGGCATGTTGGCTCATTTACTGCTCCAGTGTCTGTGCCAAAATATTCCAGACTAACTGTTCAAATGACAGACCATATTGTTTTGCAGCCATAGGTACTAAACTTTTCTCGGTCATTCCTGGAACTGCATTGGCTTCTAGTAAAAACCACTGACCTTCGTCATCACGCATGGCATCAATGCGTCCCCAACCGCGACCATCGATGGCTGAAAATGCCAACACAGCTAAGTGACGCAGATACCCCTCATCTTCGTCAGATAATCCGGCCGGGCAGTGATACTGGGTATCGTTTGCCTGATATTTGGCAGAAAAATCATAAAACTGATGCGGCGTTTGTAACCGTATGACGGGTAATGCCTCATCATTTAACAGTGCTACGGTGTATTCTTTCCCGTTGATCCAACGTTCGACCAGTACGTCGCTCTGGTAGCGCAATGCTTCTCTTATCGCCGCATCTAACTCGCCGGCTTCGGACGCAACGCTCATACCAATTGATGAGCCTTCTAAGGCAGGCTTGACGATGACCTTATCACCCAGCTGTTTCAATATTTGTGCTGCATCCCACTGGGCACTGCCGACGCGAATGACGATTGACGGAGCAACAGGCAAGTGCAAACTCTGCCAGATTTGCTTTGTACGCACTTTATCCATCGCCAATGCGCAACCTAAAACGGCGCTACCGGTATAAGGTACGTTTAACGATTGCAGCGCGCCTTGCATTGCGCCATCCTCGCCTCCACGACCGTGTAAAACGATAAATGCACGGTCGACACCAAGACTCAATAAATCAGTAATTGGACGCTCCGCCGGATCGAAGGCGAACGCATCAATTTGCTGGGCAATTAACGCATTCAGTACCGCATGACCCGATTTCAACGAAACTTCTCGTTCCGCAGAGTTTCCGCCCATCAGCACAGCTACCTTACCAAAGTCGGAAGACTTCATAGAGCCTCCTTTCGACAATCAAATACTTCGCTTGTCAGTCGTTTAGCTAACTGCCCAACGTTACCTGCGCCTTGAGTCAGGAGAAGGTCTCCCGGTTGTAAAACATCGCCAATAATTTCCAGCAATGCATCCGTGTCAGAAACATAGATTGGATCGAGCTGACCGCGCTGACGAATAGAGCGACAGAGCGAACGGCTGTCAGCACCTGAAATAGGAGTTTCTCCGGCGCCATAAACTTCAAGTAGTAATAACGTATCAACCTGCGATAGTACGTTGACAAAATCTTCATACAGGTCTCGCGTACGCGAATATCGATGTGGCTGAAAAGCCATGACCAGACGTTTATCAGGCCAGCCTTGACGCGCCGCTTTAATAGTCGCATCAACCTCGGACGGGTGGTGACCATAATCATCGACCACCATCACACCATCCGGTGTCTCGGTTGACCAACCGGAAACTCGACACTCACCATGGTATTCGAACCTTCGTCCGATTCCCTCAAATTTATTTAATGCGCGCTGGATGGCATCATCTTCAATCCCCTCATCCGAAGCGACCGCAACAGCCGCTAATGCATTGAGAACATTGTGGCGTCCAGGCAGATTCAGTGAGACATTTAATGGCGCATGTCCATCGCGTAGAACTTTAAAATGACTTTGTCCTTGATGCTGATGGTAGTCCACTGCTCGCACATCAGCGTCCTCGCTAAAACCATAGGTGATCGCTTGGCGACCGACGCGGGGAATCAACTCACGTACCGCAGGGTCATCGATACACATGACTGCTAAGCCATAAAACGGCAAATTGTGCAGAAAATCGACATAAGTATCGAGTAAACGGCTAAAGTCCCCACCGTATGTATCCATGTGATCAGCTTCGATATTGGTGACCACCGCCACCATCGGTTGCAGGTGCAAAAACGAGGCGTCACTTTCATCTGCTTCGGCAATCAGGTATTTGCTCGAACCCAAGCGAGCATTACTTCCCGCCGAGTTAAGTAAGCCACCGATAACGAAAGTCGGATCACGCTCGGCTTGCGCGAATACACTGGCAACTAACGAAGTCGTCGTTGTTTTACCGTGCGTTCCAGCGACGGCGATGCCATGTCTAAAGCGCATCAATTCAGCCAGCATTTCAGCACGGCGTACAATCGGGATACGCTGCTGTTGCGCAGCATCAAGCTCAACATTGTCCGGTTTAATCGCACTACTTACAACTACGACATCGGCGTCTTCAACATTGACGGCCCGGTGTCCGATAAAAAGCTCTGCACCGATAGCAGCCAAGCGCTGTGTATTCGCATTTTCGGCAACATCGGAGCCAACAACGCAATAACCCTGATTCAGCAATACTTCGGCGATACCTGCCATACCAGCGCCACCAATACCGATAAAGTGGATACGCTTGACGCGACGCATCTCAGGCACGTTAACAATGGTAAAAGGTTGTTGTGACGTTTGGCTCATAACGCTCTCTCTACTGCTGGTTGAGGGTGGGTCTCGCCCGCCAAAACCTGAAGGCACAGGTCGACAATATGGTCTGTTGCTTGCAACTCACCGACCGAGCGGGAAAAGCTCGCCATTTTCCATAGTTGCGAAGGTGCTTGCAATAGACTTTGCAAGGACTTTGCAAGGTTTTCAGCGGTGAACTCATCCTGCGCGATGAGAAGCGCTCCACCCGCATCAGTCACCGCCTTGGCGTTAGCGGTCTGGTGATCATCAACGGCATGTGGAAGCGGCACAAATATAGCGGCTCTACCAATGCCACAGATCTCAGATACCGAAAGCGCACCAGCGCGACTAATAATGATATCGGCAGCCGCATAAGCACTCGCCATATCATCAATAAACTCGACAACCTCAACCGTATGGTGTTCATTATTGAGTGCACCATAATGCGCCTCAACCGAAGCAGCATTTCCAGCCCCTACCTGGTGTGTCACATTTAAGGACGCGTCAACTTGCAAGAGTGCCTCGGGCAACGTTTGATTAAAGACACGCGCACCCAAGCTGCCGCCGACGATCAATATATTCGTTGACGCCGTTGCTTGTTCACGATCTGCTTGATGCGCCGCTTTAATAATATCTTGTCGCAACGGATTACCCACTCGATACACATGATCGCGCTTTAATAACTGCAAACTCTTCGAGCGTGACTTATCCAATGGCAATCCCAGTAATACCGTATTCGCCCATCGAGCAAGTAACAGTGTCGTCATGCCCGGAACTGAGTTTTGCTCGTGAGTTATCAGTGGCACACCAAGACCATGCGCCACCCAACCGACAGGGGCACATACGTAACCGCCAAATGTAAGCACTAAGTCGGGTTGAAGCTGATGAAACAATTTACGCGTCTGGCGCCAAGCCGAAAACAGTGTCTTCGGCATGCTAATGAGCCTCTTAACGCCGTGACCGCGAAGTCCTGTCATCGAAATGCGATGCAATGTAAAACCGTGTTGGGGCACAACTTTTGCTTCGATACGCTGTTCTTCCGTACCTACCCACTCGACCTGATGACCCTCACTGCGCAACTGCTCAGCAACGGCAAGCGCAGGAAAAACGTGGCCACCGGTGCCCGCTGCCGCGATTAAAATACGACTCATTCGGCACCTCCGCGTGGGGTCACTTTGCGTCCGGTCATGCGGCGTTCATGATCAATTCGAAGTAGCAGTCCGACAGCCATACAGGATACTAAGAGGCTGGTACCACCGTAACTGACTAATGGGAGCGTCAGCCCTTTGGTTGGCAAAGCACCGGATGCCACGCCGATATTAACGAAGGCTTGGATGCTAAACCAGACACCAATACCATAAGCAAGGTACCCGCCGTAGCGCTTTTGTACCATTAGACAACGACGGCCAATAATTAGTGCACGAACCACAACCATCAACACGAGCGTGATAACCGCCATCACGCCCAGGAACCCTAGTTCTTCAGCTACGACGGACATAATAAAGTCAGTGTGCGCCTCTGGCAGGTATTGTAATTTCTGGATACTGTTTCCCAGTCCCACTCCTGATAGATGCCCCTGCCCGAATGCAATCAGAGACTGCATAAGCTGATAACCAGCTCCGAACGGATCCTTTTCGGGCTCTAGAAAGGTCAGTAAGCGCTGCATGCGATAAGGCTCGATGACAATCAGCAATATAAGCGCCAGCACACAGGTGATAAAGACACTGAAGAACTGCCACAGTTTAGCCCCTGCTAAAAACAGCATTGCAATAGTGGTTGCTGATAACACCGCAACGGTGCCGAAATCCGGTTGCATGAGCAACAACACTGCAGCTAAAAACAACAGCGCCATGGGCTTTATAAAGCCTTTTGTCGCCTCACGTAACTCGACCTCTCGACGATCGAGATAGCTCGCCATATAAATATAAAAGAATAATTTAGCCAGCTCAGCGACCTGAATGGTAATGGGTCCAATTTTTATCCAACGCTGTGCCCCATTTACCGAGTGCCCTACCGCGAGAACAGCCAGCAACAATGCTAACCCTATCAGTAGCAACTTCCCGCTGTGTTTTTGCCACAACTGTGTTGGTACGGCGAGCGTTGCAAATAGCACAACCAGACCTGCAGTGACATAAATGGTATGACGAATCGCAAAATAAAACGGCTGTCCAGTTAACTTATCGGCAGTCGGCAAAGAAGCTGAGGTAACCATAACAAAGCCAAAGACCAACAGCGTGATTGCCAACGTGAACAATGTACGATCATATAAGCATTGCGATGCATTAGGGCGCAACCAAGCCCATGCAGCAACGCCCAAGTGCTTGCTGCGCTCGGTTATATTGAGTTGCAACTGCTGTTCACGCGCTGCGCTCATATAACCTCACTATATGCTCTTGAAAAACCTTGCCGCGTTCGACAAAATTTTTAAACTGATCGAGACTAGCGCAGGCTGGAGATAGAACAACCCAGTCTTCTGCTTCAGCGATTTGCTGCGCCGTTTTTACCGCGTCCGACAAGTGCTCGCAGTAACGCGCTCCTTTTCTTAATTCAGCAATTTTTTTACCGTCGCGACCGATCGTCAGTAAGACATCCACCTGACTCAATACCGGTAGGAGTTGCGTAAACTGCGCTCCTTTACCATCACCGCCAGCGATAAGAATGAGCCGCCCATTAATCATCGGGCGCAGGCCATTGATCGCCGCCTCGGTAGCACCGATATTGGTCGCTTTCGAGTCATCTACCCAGCGCACACCCTGAGCCTCGTAAACGACTTGGCAACGATGCGGTAAGCCGGTGAAGTCTGCAATAGCGGCAATGCCTTTATCTGGACTGAGACCAAGCGTTTCTGCAAGTGCGAGTGCCGCTTGAATGTTCACTAAATTGTGCGTACCCGCTAGAGCAAATCTATCAGCTCGTGCCAAAATGCTCCCGTTACGAGTCATCGCGATGCCCGCGTCGTCTTTTACTAGCCCATAGTCACTGACGCTCTCATCGACACCCACTGTCACAACTGAATCTGGCACAATCTTCGGCCAGTGTTGTTGGTCTTGTCGATTAAGCACGCTCACCGATGCATGGTTAAAAATATTCAGTTTTGCTTCGAAATAAGACTGCTCAGAGTCATATCTATCAAGATGATCAGCACTGACATTAAGCAGTGCTGCCGCGTTCAATTTCAAACTCCGTGTGGTCTCCAGTTGAAAACTGGACAACTCTAACACGTAAGCATCTGCGTCTTGCTGCAACGCGTCTAGCACCGGCACGCCAATATTACCAGCGGCGACCCATCGGTAGCCGTGATATTGACCCATTTGCTCAACCAGTGTTGTCACCGTTGACTTACCATTCGAACCTGTGACTGCAACGACCGGACGTTGATTCAGTTGCGCAAAAATCTCTACGTCGCCTACGATAGGAACACCCGCATCCCGCGCCATCTGGATATCAGCATCACGCGCGTCTAGCCCAGGGCTTACCACAATTAGGTCCGCGGCTAGTAGATCTTCAAGTCGCCAGCCGCCCGTTGTTACATGCTCTGTGCCAACAAGGTCTACAATGTCATCCAGCCCGGGTGGGTGTTCACGACTATCAAAGATGCGAATATCGCACTCTGCATTTAGGGGACTGTTTTCACCGGCAAAGAAGCGCACGACGGAGCTACCGGACTGACCTAACCCCAGTACAACGACACTGTCTATCTGCTGCCAATGAATACGTTTTTCCATAACTCTTGAGTTACCTCAGCTTCAAGGTTGCGAGACCAATAAGTACAAACATCAATGACAAAATCCAGAAACGTACGATTACGCGTGGTTCTGGCCAGCCTTTTAATTCGTAGTGGTGGTGAATAGGAGCCATACGAAATACGCGTTTACCCCGCAACTTGTAAGAACCGACTTGTAGCATCACCGAGAGCGTTTCCATGACGAATACGCCTCCCATGATGAAAAGCACGAGCTCTTGTCTGACTAAAATAGCAATCACACCCAGCGTTGCGCCGAGTGCTAATGATCCCACGTCACCCATGAACACCATCGCTGGGTAGGTGTTAAACCATAGGAAGCCGAGTCCGGCACCGACGATAGCTGCACATACGACTAACAATTCACCGGATAAAGGCAGATAAGGGATCTGCAGATACTCCGCGAAATTGACGTTACCCGACACATAAGCAAAAATGCCTAGCGCCCCGGCTACCATCACGGTTGGCATAATCGCTAACCCGTCCAAACCATCGGTTAGGTTGACGGCGTTGCTGGTGCCGACGATGACAAAATACCCTAAAAATAAGTACAACAGACCGAGTTGCGGCATCACTTCTTTAAAAAACGGCACGAGTAAAGCCGTTTCCGCAGGAATCTGGCTACTCCAATAAAGAAATCCGATTGCGCAACTGGCGATAATGGACTGCCAAAAGTATTTCCACTTGGCAATCAGACCTTTCGGATCCTTTCGAACGACCTTTCGGTAATCATCAACAAAACCAATGACACCAAAACCAACCACGACAAAAAGTGTGACAATCACGTATTTGTTTTCGAGATTGGCCCATAACAATGACGATGCCACGATCGCCGCTAGAATGAGTACCCCACCCATCGTAGGCGTACCGGATTTACTGAGATGACTCTCAGGTCCATCATCGCGCACTGTTTGACCAATTTGCAGTCGCTGGAGCCTACGAATCAACCAAGGTCCCAACCAGACCGACAACATAAGCGCACTCAACACACTTAGAATCGCTCTTAGTGTGAGATAAGAAAAAACATTAAAACCACTTTCGAACTGAGTAAGATACTCAGCCAACCAAACTAGCATGCGTGCTGATCTCCTTGTAAACGAGCGCTTTTATAGTGTTCTTGTAACGCGTTAACAACACGCTCCATGTGTGAAGAGCGTGAGCCTTTGACCAACACTGTGACGTGTTCACTCACGGATCGTTGCGTAATGGTTTGTAAAATTTCATCCACAAGTGTCGCGAACGATGAAAAATGCTTGCCTCCACGACCATTGAAGACCTCGCTAGCACTTTGACTCAACACACCAAGCGTAAAGAATTTGCTGATGCCTGCTTGTATCGCGTGGTCGCCTACTTCTTCGTGATAAGCGCGTGCTTCTGCCCCTAGCTCCGCCATATCACCGAGTACCATGATAGTGGTGCCTTGATAACTACCCAGGAGATCGAGCGCTGCCTTTGTTGAGGCAACGCTGGCATTGTACGTGTCGTCGATAACAGTCACATTTTCGGTGAGTTGCATTGGGGTCAACCGACCTTTGACAGGTGCTACATTGGCAAGCCCGGTAGCGATTTCCTCGGCAGACATGCCCACTTCCAATGCTGCGGCACTGGCAGCCAGTGCGTTTTTGACGTTATGTAAACCGCTCAGTTGTAATGAAACCGTCCAATGCTGATCGTTAATGCTCAACTTAAATGTGGGCTGTCCCAAACTATTCAGTTCGATCTGACTCGCTCTTACATCGGCCTGTTCACTTAAACCAAAGGTTTGCAACCGCTTACCAGCACGGACGTTTCGCCAGCATGGTAAGTACTCACTTTCGTATGGAGTTATAGCGAGTCCATCCTCTGGCAAGCCTTGAAAGATTTCAGTTTTTGCTTTGGCAACACCATGTACCGAACCGAAACCTTCAACATGTGCCGCGCTGACATTATTCAGAATAGCGACGTCAGGACGGGTTAATGACGTGGTGTAGGCGATTTCACCGGCATGATTAGCACCCAACTCGACCACCGCATATTGATGCTGAGCTTCTAAACGTAAAAGTGTTAACGGTACACCAATATCGTTATTAAAGTTACCCGCGGTTGCCAGCACGTTATATCGCTGACCAATGATAGCGGCGAGCATCTCTTTTACTGTAGTTTTACCGTTACTACCGGTGATAGCTATCGTTTTAGGAGCGACTTCAGCCTTTACTGCCGCCCCAAGCAGACCCAACGCATAACGCGTATCTTCGACGAGGATATGCGGCGTCTGCTCATCAAGAGGCTGTTGCGTGATAACGGCAATAGCTCCCTGCGCGAGCGCTTGCGAGATAAAGTCATGCGCATCAAATTGCTCGCCTTTAAGCGCAATGAAGAGTGTAGAATCGAGCGCGTCGCGCGTATCAGTGCTGACCTTATTGATAACCTGTTGTGGGTTACTCGCGCCGCGTAGCTCGCCATTGACCGCCATCGCTACCCACGCCAAAGACACACTAATCATCGTTCACCCCACTTATCCAGTCTTGCACAATCTGCCGTTCGTTGTAATCAATACGCTCATGACCAATCACTTGATAGTCTTCATGACCTTTGCCTGCCAGCAAAACGACATCATCGGGGGCCGCACGCTCAATGGTATCCAGTACGGCTTGGCGACGCCCCTCCATACTATGCACCTTGCGCTTGTCGGCAATGCCGGCCATGATATCGGCAATAATTTGTTGTGGTGCCTCGGTGCGTGGATTGTCGTCCGTTACCACAACACGATCGGCAAACTCTGCAGCCACCTGGCCCATTTGCGGACGTTTACCGCGATCGCGATCGCCGCCGCAACCAAATACGCACCATAGCTTGCCTTTACAGTGCAATCGTAGCGCTTGAAGTACTTGCTGTAAGGCATCGGGAGTGTGAGCGTAATCAACGACCACCAAAGGTGAACTGCCTGCCTGAAATGCTTCCATACGGCCAGGCACGGGTGATAGGTGTCGACAATGTTGAGCGATGGCTGTTAACGATTGCTTCTGCGCCAGCATAATCGCCACCGCGCTCACAACATTATATACGTTGAACCGCCCTAGCAGCGGCGTAGAGAATTGTGCTTCGCGCCCCTCGTAAGCCAAAGTAAATGTCGTACCGTGTTCAGCAAAGGCAAGGTCGCTCACCTGAATATTCGCACGAGAATGACCTTGTAATGAAATTGACAGCCCATTGGAGGCACCCTCGAGCCAATCTCTCAAATACCGATCGTCTAAATTTATCACTCGGTGATTGGGCTCAAAGTCTTCAAATAGGCGCCGCTTAGCATCGACATAATGTGCCATGCTGCCGTGATAATCGAGATGGTCGCGGCTAATGTTAGTCGCGACTGCAGTATCAAAGCGCAATGCTTCAACGCGACGTTGGACCAGCGCATGCGATGATACCTCCATGGCGATGAAGTCAGCACCCTCTGCGACTAAGGTCGACAAGCGTTGCTGCACAGTTACAGCATCGGGTGTGGTGTGCTTTTCCGGCAACAGTTGACCAATAAGTCCACTGCCCGTCGTTCCAATGACGGCTGCGGTATAACCTAACTTTTCTGCCAACTGCGCAGCTAGGTGAGTCACCGAGGTTTTCCCATTGGTCCCCGTAACACCAATCAAAGTCGCGTGACGCGACGGGTGATTGAAAAAGCGCCCTGCGATTTCAGATAGCTGCTCCTTTACGCCAGGCATAAACACACAGACAGCGCCGCCGTTTTCTTCGTATCTTAAGCTCGAGCCTTCCGCCAGAATCGCTCGAGCACCCGCTGCGATAGCGGTGTTGATATAATCGCGTCCATCGGTCACATAGCCCGGTACAGCGACAAATAAGTCGCCGTTGGCGACTTGTCGGCTATCCAATTTTATACCGCTGACCGCTACATTAGGAAACGTAATCGGCAACGGTGGTAGCAAATCACGGAGTTGCATCAGCACCTCCCATAAAGCCTGCTGCTTTCATTGGTTGAACTGTCATATCGTCGGGCGGCACGTTAAGTAAACGCATTGTTTGTGAGACAATACTGGAAAACACGGGTGCAGCTGCGGTGCCCCCGTAGTAATCGTCAGTACCGGGTTCGTTGATCGTTACGACGACGACAATTTCTGGATTGGATGCAGGCGCAATACCCGCAAATAACGCAACGTACTCATCTCCGTATCCGCCAGTTGCGCGCGCTTTTCTGCTGGTACCGGTTTTACCCGCTATACGATACCCTGGGACTTGCGCTGCAGTCGCCGTACCGTCAGATACCACACGTTCCATCATGTGCATGACTGCTCGCGTGTTATCGGGGTTAAAGACCTGTTCTGATTCTGGTTTAGACTCACGGCGAAAGACCGTAAGAGGCATATCTCGCCCGCCGTTGGCAATCATCGTGTAAGCCTTTGCCAGCTGCAGTGTAGTGACTGAAAGTCCATAACCATAGGATAGCGTCGCCAATTCAAAATCAGACCAGCGACGTCTTGTTGTCAGTAAACCGTAGCTTTCTCCTAATAGCGAAACGCCCGTATCAGAACCAAAGCCCGCATCAAAGTAAGTCTCTAATAACTCATCGACACCTAACTCCAGCGCCATTGTTGTCACGCCTACGTTAGAAGAATGTTCAAGCACTTCTGTTAAAGAAATTTTGCCCAAGTTACGATGATCACTGACACGGCGTCCACCGATACGCAACCAACCAGGGTTTGTATCGATAATATCACCCACCTTGTGAGTGCCATGTTCCAGCGCACTGAGGACAACGAGCGGCTTTACTGTCGAGCCAGGCTCATAGGCATCGGTAATCGCACGGTTTCGCATTTTAAAACTTTGCAAATCAGCACGATTATTCGGGTTGTAGGACGGGCTATTGACCATTGCCAACAGTTCACCTGTTTTTACATTGACCACCACAGCAGAACCCGAAGTTGCCTGATTGTAGCGCACGGCTTTTTTCAGCTCGGTATAGGCAGTTGCTTGGATCCGCTGGTCAATGCTAAGTGTTAATTGTTTAGGTGGCTGCGCATCTGTTTGACTAATTTCCTCAATAACCCGCCCTTGCGCGTCCTTGCGATAAACTCGCTTACCGGGCGTACCAGTCAAGTGATCGTCGTATAGTAGCTCAAGACCTTCCTGGCCTTGTCCATCGATATTAGTAATGCCCACCAAGTGCGCACTAATTTCGCCAGTGGGATAGTAACGCCGTGACTCTGTTTTTAAATAAACGCCCGGAATACTGAGCTGCCGAACATAATCAGCCTCGCTCGGCGATACCTTTCTTTGCAGATAGACAAAGCGACGCTCAGGATTATCAACTTTTGCGACGAGTTCATCTCGATTCATCCGAAACGTTTCCGCAAGCGCTTGCCAACGGCGCTGATCAGCAAGCGCGCCGCTTTCTGCAATACGCTTCGGATCGGCCCAAACCGTTTCTACCGGAACACTCACCGCGAGCTCGCGGCCATTGCGGTCAACGATCATGCCTCGTTGTACGCCTAAGCTATCGGAACGCAGACTACGCAGATCACCTTGTAATGAGTACTGTTCTGGGTTGATCACCTGAATATAGGCGGCACGCGCAACCAAGATGCTGAATACGAAAAATAGCACGCTCAACGCTGTAATGAAGCGCCAGCGAGCACCCGCCGGATTCTGCTTCTTAACGTTACGTTGGTTCTTTTTGGGTGCGCGCTTTATTGCCATGGCACTAGCACCTCATGATTCGCATCGACGTCAATCATACCCAGTTGCTCTTGGGCGATTCGTTCAACTCGGCTATGTTCTGTGAGTGCTGTTTGTTCGAGCACTAAATGACGCCACTCGCGATCAATTTTATCTTGCGTCGAAAGTAATTCATCCCGCTCACTGGTCAACAGCCGGTTCTGGTGAGCGGTATATATCACTGTGAGTGCCGAGCCAATCACAGCGATCGCTAATAAAATGACCCACTTAAACCGCATTAAATCTTGCAGCAGCATAATAGGCAACGAAGGATAGCGTGTCTTAACCATGTGCTAGCCTCCGTGCGATACGTAACACCGAACTACGTGCGCGTGGATTCAATTCAAGTTCTGCCGCACTGGGTTTAATCGCTTTACTTTCCAGTGCTAAACGACGATCTTTATTCAGTTCAGCCTCAGTAATCGGTAGTCCCGGCGGAACTTGTTTGGGTTGGCTATGGGTACGCATGAAGCGCTTCACGATGCGATCTTCTAGACTATGAAAACTGATGACGACCAAGCGACCGTCCTCTTTTAACGCAGTCAAAGAAGCTTCTAGTGCGTCCTCGATTTGCTCCAACTCACGGTTCACATGTATACGAATCGCTTGAAAGCTGCGTGTCGCGGGATGCTTATGCTTTTCCTTAGATGGTACTAAACGACCAATCAACTCAGCCAACTGGCGAGTTCGAGTAAACGGCTTTTGCTCCCGATCATGAACAATCGCCCGCGCAATTTTGCGCGCAAAACGCTCTTCGCCGTAGGTTTTCAATACATAGGTAATATCATCTTCTTCGGCATAACTAAGCCAGTCTGCGGCGGTTTCGCCACGACTGCTATCCATACGCATATCTAGTGGTCCGTCGCGCATGAAACTAAAGCCACGCTCAGCATCATCAAGTTGTGGGGATGAGACGCCAAGATCGAATAAAATACCTGTGACTTGGTGAGCAAGCTGTTGTTGTTCAATGATGTGCGCGAGATCGCTAAAGGGAGTGTGGATAATACTGAAGCGCTCATCATCTGCCAGCGCCTGGGCTGACGCTATTGCCTGTGGGTCTTGGTCAAGGGCAATGACACGCCCTTTAGGGGATAACTTGCTGAGTAACGCACGCGTGTGACCGCCACGACCGAAGGTGGCGTCTATGTAGATCCCATCAGGGTCCGTCACGAGTGCGCGAATGGACTCCTCGAGGAGAACTGAAATATGCGGTGCGTTTTGTTCAGTCATTAAAGTGAAAAATCTTCTAGTCGTTCATTTAACTCAAAGTCACCTTCTTGCTCGACCTTGAGATCCTCTGCAATCTGTTGCTGCCAAGCCTCTTCTGACCAAATTTCAAATTTATTCAGTTGCCCAACTAGCATCAGTTTTTTCTCTAACCCTGCATGCAAACGCAGCGGCGAAGAAATAAGCAAGCGACCATTTTTATCCATGTCACAATCATCAGCGTGGCCCAGTAAAAGCCGCTGCAAGCGTCGCTCGGTGGGGTTCATGCTGGATAACTGTGTCAATTTTTTCTCGATGACCTGCCATTCTGGTAATGGATACAACAACAGGCACGGCTGTTTGATATCAATGGTGCAGACCATCTTACCGTCACAGTCGATCGACAGCGCATGACGATACTTGGCGGGTATAGCCAAGCGTCCTTTACTGTCCAAGTTTATTGTTGTTGCACCACGAAACATGATGTCACCTGATCGTTGCGATCCACAATTATCCACAAATCCCCACAATGTTACAGTCTAGGTAGATAAGATTCCCACTGTCAAGTTTTATCACGCGGCTAAACACGCTTTTACACAGGCTTTGCTAGTATCGAAGGGTCGCTTGAGTGCTAGTAGGAAATGCAGCTATCTTGAGAAGCATAAGAACGGGATCAGTTAACTGAATGATAATTATAAATTAATTAGAGATTATAACTGGACGGTCGATAAAGAAAGGAGGTGAAGAAGCCCGCCGATAAGCCGGGTTTTGTCGTGGACAATCATTCATCTAGTAATACGGTTGCCCGTATTCTCAAGCAGTCTACCCGGGTTCAACGCGGGCCGCGCCAACGAACCCCTATTTGACCTTGCTCCGAGTGGAGTTTACCGTGCCGCGTGCTGTTACCAGACGCGCGGTGCGCTCTTACCGCACCCTTTCACCCTTACCTGAGCCGCAAGCGGCCATCGGCGGTTTGCTCTCTGTTGCACTAGTCGTCAGCTTTCACTGCCCAGGCGTTACCTGGCACTCTGCCCTATGGAGCCCGGACTTTCCTCCCCTTACCGAAAACGATAAGCAGCGATTGCCTGGCAGGCTTCTTCAGGCGGCGATTCTACGCATTTAGCCAACGCTATACAAATGTTTTAGTCGTCTGACTGAGCAATTGCCCATTGGTAAAGTGCATTTTTGCGGCCGCCATAAAGTTCAGCTGTCACCGCGGCTGCTTTTTTCAGTGGCAGGTGCTGCATTAATAAGGTAACCGCGCGTTGCTGCTCGGCGCTGGGTTGATCTTCCTGCACGGCTTCCTTCTCGACGCCACCGATCATCAATACCATCTCACCGCGCTTTTGGTTGCTATCTTCATGCATCTGGGCAAGCAATTCAGTCGCGGTTCCGCTCAAATAGGTTTCATATTGCTTTGATAATTCGCGGGCTAATACCACATCACGTGTTGGCAAGATGTCGGCGAGATCTTCAAGGCATGATTCAATCCGGTGCGGACTTTCATAAAACACAACAGAACGGGTTTGATCGGCTAGGTTTGCAAACGCCTTTTTACGCGCCGCAGATTTGGCAGGCAGGAAGCCCTCAAACATAAATTTATCCGTTGCGAGGCCAGAACCGGCAAGTGCTGTTACAAACGCACAGGCACCTGGTAACGCAACCACGGGTATCTGTTCTGCGCGACATTCGCGCACAATCAGGTAGCCGGGATCACTGATGAGCGGCATGCCGGCGTCACTGATCAATGCTATATTTAAACCTTGCTTCAGCTTTTCAATCAGTTGTCCCGCTCGACTACTCTCGTTGTGTTCGTGCACTGACAACACCTGCGTACTGACATTGTATTGTTGTAATAAAGGTCTACTATGGCGTGTGTCTTCCGCAGCAATTAGGTCAACCTGCTGTAAAATAGTCACCGCTCGTTCGGTCATATCTGCCAAGTTACCGATTGGGGTTGGCACAATATATAGCGTTCCTAAGCTTTGCGATGACTTTTCACTTGGTTGCTGTGACATGGTGATTCCGTTGTGTTGTAATTCAAGTAGCGACTTATAGTATCATTTAACTTTAAACACGTGATAATTTTGCTGGGCGGTGAGAGTGAACGAATTATTTCAATCAAGAGAGCGAGTGCTGGCGAATGCTGTCAGACTTATCACTATTGCGTTGTTGACTGCTTTGCTCGCGAGTTGCGCGCAGTCACCAAAACGTGTGTCTCAAACACCCAGCTCATCGACTGATCAAGCCGTCATCACCCCGGCAAATAAAAGTGACTCATTAACCGCTGAACAATGGCTCGAGCGAGCTCGGCAACAAACAAATGCAGCAAGTCAACAAATGATGCTTGTCGAGGCTTCATTTGCCTATCAAAATCAAGGCGATTATCAACGCAGCGCGGCCTTGCTGTCTCAGTTAGAGACCCAAACCATGCGCCCGTCTGATAAACGTTTGTATGCACTGGCTTTAGCACGTTGGTATCATCATAACGGTGAATGGCAATCTGTCATAGAGCAACTCAAACCGACGCTTAATCAGTTTACCGATCGTCAGCTAAAGCGGACTGCATTATTATTAATCGCGGACGCTCACCAGCAGCTACAGCAGTTTTGGCAGGCGCTCAGTTATTTAGATGAGGCATATCAAACCGACCGTGATATGAATATCCAATCATTGTGGTCGGTGGCTCGCCAGGTACCGTCAGAGCAACTGCCAGCACAGCGTCCAACACGCACCAGTTTGGCTGGGTGGTGGCGTTTAATTGAAGGCACTCATGGCGCAACGTCTGCTGCTGATTTTAAGCGTTCACTTGAACAGTGGCTTAATGCCTACAGTCAGCACTATGCGCATGTATTTGTGAGTGACTTTTTGGCCAATAATGAGTTTAGAAACGTTAAAGAAATTGCTGTATTGCTTCCTTTATCGGGTAATTATCGGCTTCAGGGCGAAGCCGTGCGTGATGGAATCATTGCTTCCGCCGCAAAGCTTAATGATATACACATACGCTTTTATGATACCGAAGCGCAAGACTTAACTGCGATTCAAAACCGTTTATTATCGGAACTCCCTCAGGCAATTGTGGGTCCGTTACTCAAAAAAAATGTCAATGCGTGGATACAACAACCGATGGTCGGTGTCACGCAAGTCTACCTTAATCAACCCGAACTTCCCGACAATACGATTTTACCCAGTGGTCATGTCACCTTCGCACTCGACAGCGAGACTGAAGCGGCACAAGCAGCACAATACATTGCTAATACCAAAGAGCTAAACAGCATTGTCTTTGCTGCCAAGAGTAGCGCCGGCACCAAGATGGTCAATGCCTTTACACAAAGCTGGTCGGCTGATCAGCGTGAAGTTGAACCAAGCTGGTATACAAGTACCGAGGAAATGCAATCGGCAGTCGAACATGCGCTTGGCGTTGCTGCGAGTGCCGACCGTATCCGTGGTGTGAAGATAGCAGCCGGTAAAATTATCGTTGATGCGCAAGAGCGCAGCCGCGGTGACGTGGATGCAATTTACATTGCAGGCAACCTTGAGCAAGCACGTCTGTTAAAGCCGTTTATTGACGTGAATTTGTCGCCCTTTGCCCCTCCCGCCGATGTTTTCGCGAATTCAGCAATCCATCGTGTTGCCAATCAACAAGGTGACAATGACTTACGAGGTATCGTCTTTACTGAGGCACCTATCCTTGTACCGAATCAACGCCCATTCCCTATCAACACCTGGTTACAACTTCACCGCAACGCCGACCTCAATGATGCTCGTTTAGTCGCTATGGGCCACGACAGTATGTTGGTATTAGAGCAAATTGACTCGTTGCAGTGGATGCGTGGGAAGTCCGTTTCAGGTATGACCGGTAGACTTTCCATACACTTAAATAATATTCACCGTCAGATGACTTGGGCTAAATTAACGCCATCAGAGGTCAAGCTCATTAAGCCCTAATGTCAACAAGAAAACGTGGATTAGAAGGCGAGTCTCAAGCAAGCCGATACTTGCGACAACAGGGACTCGTCATCGTGCAACATAATTTTCGAGTCCCCTGTGGTGAGATCGATATTATTTGTCGTGATAGCGATACGTGGGTATTTGTCGAAGTCAAACGCCGCCAAAATAGCGATTTTGCATCGATACTGGAACAAATAACGACACGCCAATGTCAACGTATTCGGCGAGCAGCTCAATACTTTTTAGTTGAGCAAACAGTAAATGAGTACCTTGCAAAGATGCGCTTTGATATTATTACGATAAATGATAGCCAAGTTACGGTTGAATGGTATAAGGACGCTTTTTAGAATGAACGAAGAACGCATCAAGGCGCTGTTTACCGAGAGTATACAAACACAGATTTCTGCCATTGAGAGCTTATCTGAGCATATTGAAGACTGCGTCGATTTACTGGTCAATAGCCTATTGGCGGGACAGCGATTATTTGTGTGCGGCAGTGGCGCGAGCCACATGTTAGCGGAACATTTTGCACGAGTAATGAACATAGGTTATAAAATCGAGCGCCCGGCCTTCCCGGTGGTTGCACTTAATCACTATGCGCAAGCACAAGTAGCTTCCTTAGCTCAAGCGGGCGATTTGCTGCTGGTCTTCGCTACACGGGAGAGCGACGACTCTGCGCTAATTGAAACGATGGAAACAGCGCTTAGTCGCAACATGATCATGATTGCTATTACAGGTCAGCAAAATGACATGGTCTCCGGCCTATTAGGCGCAAGTGATTTGGAGCTTCAGATTCCATCGCTCAATGAATCTCGGGTACTGGAACAGCAATTATTGATTAGCCAATGTATTAGCGAGTTGGTCGAAAATACAATTTTTCCTCAGGAGCACGATTAACATGATTCCTCACAAACACGCTGTTCGCTTGTTATTAGTTGCCGGTCTGAGTATTTCGGTATTGCAAGGATGCGCGGTGGTCGCAGTGGGTGCGGCGGCAGTCGGGGTATCATCGGCGACTGATCCTCGCACGCTAGGCACTCAATTAGACGATCAAGCGATCGAAATGAAAACCAATGCAAAACTCGGTAACGACAAACAACTCGAGAACTATCGCATTCGAGCCATCAGCTATGGGAAGCAAGTGTTGCTGGTGGGACAGGTCGATACCGAAGCGCAACGCGAGCGCGCTGCCGAGGTGATTGCGGATACCAATGGTGTAGAGCGCATATTTAACCAGATTCGCTTAGCGAGCAAAGCCGGAATTGCAACCCAAGCAAGCGACACTTGGATATCGAGCCGTGTGCGCATGAAGCTCATTGCTGATGACCAAGTGGATGCTACCGACATTCAGGTCGTAACTGAAAATGGTGAAGTTTTTCTACTCGGTATTGTCGACGACTCAGCGGCTGATAGAGCAGTAGACATTGCCCGAAACATCGACGGTGTGCAAAAAGTCGTAAAAGCATTTAGTAGAGCGCGATAGGCGCTCTACTCACTCTTCAAACTACTTAATTACTTTAAGGTTGGGTTTCTTCTTATTGGTGCTTTTGCTTGTAACTTCCCCAGACTTTGACCCTTCTACCGTATCAAAAGACGCTTGTGGCTCGTCATTCGACTCGTCAGGTTCTGGCATTGCATCAAGTTGCGGTTCAGCTTCAAACATTGCACCTGCGCCGTTTTCCCGAGCATAAATCGCGAGCGCAGCAGTCATCGGTACGATGACCTCCATCGGTTGACCGCCAAAACGAGCATTAAAGCGAACCTCAGTATCCATTAACTGAAGGCCCACAACCGCTGTCGGTGAAATATTAAGAACAATTTGTCCATCTTGAACAAACTGCTGGGGTACCTTTGTACCGACAATAGTGGCGTCAACAACCAAATGCGGTGTCAATTGATTATCGACGATCCAGTCATAAAGCGCCCGCATCAAGTAGGGACGCTTGGGTGTCATATCACTTAATTCCATAACCACTCCAATTGAAGGTTAAAAGAATTATAAACGCGCTATTTCGCGCTCTACATCAGTCAGTGACTCTTGAAACGTCTTGCGTTCAAACACACGACCCATATAAGCTTTTACATCTTTCGCACCTTGTCCAGTTAGTTCGATACCGTAGCTTGGTAAACGCCACAATAACGGCGCTAAGTAGCAGTCGACTAAACTGAACTCTTCGCTCATAAAATAAGGCGTGTCAGCAAAAATAGGTGCTAACGATAGCAGCCCCTCGCGTAACTCTTGGCGCGCTTGGTTATCACCGGCCATAATCTTGTCTGCCAAGGCGTACCAATCGCGTTCAATTCTATGCATCATCAAGCGGCTTGTGCCTCTTGCGACCGGATAAACCGGCATCAATGGTGGATGCGGAAAACGCTCATCGAGATATTCCATAATAATGTGAGCATTATAAAGAACAAGCTCACGGTCCACGAGAGTGGGTGTCGCATCAGGATAAGGGTTAAGCTGCATCAAGTCTTCAGGGCGATCATCACCGCTGACAAAACTGATTTCTACGCCAACACCTTTCTCCGCTAATACCAAGCGAACTTGGTGGCTCTTAAGATCGTTCTTGCTGGAATATAACGTCATTACTGAACGTTTATTTGCTGCAACCGCCATGTATTTCTCCAGATAATTTCAACAGCAAAAGGGTGGCAAGCCACCCTTTTCTACTGAGCTCGAGCTCCGCTTACTTAAGATCTTTCCAGAACTCTTTCTTCAGCAACCAAGCTAAAATGGTGAACACCAACAAGAAACCAAAAACGAACCAACCCATACGGCGTTGTTCAAGTTTCATTGGTTCACCCATATAGACCAAGAACGACGTAAGGTCGAGCATTGCCTGGTCATATTCACTCTCAGTCAAACGGCCTTTACCATCGGTTTTCAAACCGACATAAACCTTTTTCATCTCACCATCGATACGGCGTTCTTCGTAGGTTTTTTCTGGTAAGCCTTGTAACTCTTGTAAAACGTGCGGCATCCCAACGTTAGGGAAAACCGAGTTATTCACGCCAAACGGACGACTATCATCGCGATAGAACGAACGTAAGTACGTGTAAATCCAGTCAGGACCCCGCACACGCGCTACGTTGGTCAAGTCAGGTGGTGGATTACCAAACCATGCGCCCGCTTTTTCTTCAGACATATTGTTGGTAATTAGGTCACCCTCTTTTTCACCCGTAAATTGCAAGTTCTTCTGACCGACATCCTCAGGAATACCCAGGTCTTCGAACATGCGGTTGTAACGCGCATATTGAAGCGAGTGACAACCCAAACAGTAGTTCATGAACAACTGTGCACCACGTTGTAAAGACGCTTTGTCGTGCAAATCGACTTTTGCTTCATCAAGCGGCACAGTCGGTCCCGCCGCAAATACGAGCGACGGGATAAATGTAACAAGAGCGATTAGTAATTTTTTCATTATGACGTCACCCTTTCTGGTACCGGCTTGGTCTTCTCACGCTTACTGTAGAAAAACAGTAAGACGAAGAAAGCGAAGTATAAGAACGTAAATATCTGCGCAAACATGGTTGAAGTTGGCGTTGCTGGCTGAGTTCCTAAGTAACCTAAGACTAAGAAACTGACTGAGAAAACTGCCAAGTTCAACTTGTGCAAGATAGAGCGATAGCGAATAGAACGTACGCGACCGCGATCTAACCATGGCAATAGAGCCAGTAGCACAATCGATGCAAACATTAAGATTACGCCAAATAATTTATCAGGGACCGCACGCAAAATTGCGTAGAACGGTGTGAAGTACCAAACAGGCGCAATATGTTGTGGTGTCTTCAATGGGTTTGCCGGTGCAAAGTTCGGTGGCTCAAGGAAGAAACCGCCCATCTCTGGCATAAAGAAGATCACATAACAGAACAGGAATAAGAAAATACCGATTCCGACCAAATCTTTTACGATGTAGTACGGGTAGAACGGAATCGCATCCACAATGTCGTATTTCTTAGTGAAACGCTCGTGGAACTTGAATTTCGGCTTCTCTTCATCCGGAACGGAGCCTTTGGGCTTCTTAATCGGCACACCATCGGGGTTGTTAGAGCCCACCTCGTGCAATGCGATGATATGCAAGAATACAAGAATCACCAGCACTAACGGCAAGGCAATCACGTGAAGCGCAAAGAAGCGGTTCAAGGTTGCGCCAGAAATCACGTAATCACCACGGATCCATAGCGTCAAGTCATCACCAATCACCGGAATCGCACCAAACAGTGAGATAATTACCTGCGCACCCCAGTATGACATTTGCCCCCAAGGTAACAAATAGCCCATAAATGCTTCAGCCATGAGTACCAAGAAGATAAACATGCCAAATAACCACAATAATTCACGCGGCTTTTGGTACGAACCATAAAGCATACCGCGGAACATATGCAGATACACAACGATGAAAAACGCGGATGCCCCGGTTGAATGCATGTATCGGAGTAACCAGCCGTAATCGATGTCACGCATGATGTACTCAACGGACGCAAATGCACCCTCTGAGCTTGGCACATAGTTCATGGTTAACCAAACACCGGTGAGTATTTGGTTGACCAATACGAGCATCGCCAAGACGCCAAATAGGTACCAGAAGTTGAAGTTTTTCGGAGCAGGATACTGTGCAAGGTGGATATTCCAAGTTTTAGTCATTGGAATACGTGCATCGATCCACTCAACGAATTTATTAGCCATTATGCTTGCCCCTTATCTTCGCCGACCAAGATCGTGTTGTCGTCAACGTAATAATGTGGCGGCACAACCAAGTTTAATGGTGCCGGAACACCCTGGAAAACACGTCCAGCGATATCATAGGTCGAACCGTGACACGGACAGAAGAATCCTGACTCAACACCTTCTACGTGCTCTTCCATTTCTTTGGGTAAGTAGCTCGGAGAACAACCTAAGTGAGTACAGATACCAACAGCTACGAAAAATTCTTTTTTAATTGAACGATATTCGTTAGCGGCATATGAAGGTTGTTGTGGCTCTTCAGAATTAGGGTCTCGAAGACGGTCTTCATGGGTTTTTAGGCCATCAAGCATTTCTGTTGAACGACGAACGACCCATACGGGCTTGCCTCGCCATTTAACACGAATCATTTGACCCGGTTCTGCTTTCGCGATGTTAACTTCGACCGGTGCCCCGGCGTTCTTTGCCCTCGCGCTCGGATTCCATGATGCGATAAAAGGAACGGCGACACCCACCGCTCCGGCACCACCAACGACTCCGGTCGCGACCGTCAAAAAACGACGGCGGCCTTTATCTACAGGCGCATTGCTCATCCATTTACTCTCCAGTTGGACGCTCCGCGATCCATGGCCGCGAAGTCGGGAATTAGCTGCTGCGTTATCCGCCTATACGGATTACAAAAAATGCTCAGAAATGATAAAGAAAACCCACATGTTTTACAAGTGATTCGCGGTGTATGGCGCGTGTTGCTGTCACAACAAGCGTTTACATTCGTAAACAGAGGTTCACTGGCTAGCAAAAATAAAAAAGCCCAGCAAATGCTGGGCTTTCCGTAAAACGCAAACTTAACGTTTTGAGAACTGTGGACGCTTACGCGCTTTGTGTAAGCCCACTTTCTTACGTTCAACTTGACGAGCGTCACGCGTAACGTAGCCTTCTTTACGCAAGGTAGAGCGTAGGCCTTCGTCATATTGCATCAGTGCACGGGTAATACCGTGACGGATTGCGCCCGCTTGACCTGTTGTACCACCACCGCTCACGGTGATGTAAAGGTCGAACTTCTCAGTCATTTCTACTGCTTCAAGTGGTTGACGAACAACCATTTGTGCAGTTTTACGACCGAAGTAATCTTCCAACGCACGTTGGTTGATTTGGATGTTGCCGCTGCCCGGACGCAAGAATACGCGAGCAGTTGAGTTTTTGCGGCGACCTGTACCGTAGTATTGATTATCTGCCATAGTATGCTTGCTCCGTTATAGATCCAGTTGTTTAGGTTGTTGAGCAACGTGGTTGTGCTCAGCACCTGCGTACACTTTCAGTTTACGGAACATGGCACGGCCTAGAGGTCCACGAGGCAACATACCTTTTACCGCTTTCTGAATTACCATTTCAGGTTTCTTAGCAATCAGTTTTTCAAAGCTGATTGATTTGATACCACCCGGGAATCCAGTGTGCGAGTAGTACATTTTGTCCTGAGCTTTGTTACCGGTTACAGCAACTTTCTCAGCGTTAACGATGACGATGTAGTCACCTGTGTCAACGTGAGGCGTATACTCAGGCTTATGCTTACCACGCAGGCGGCGAGCTACTTCAGTAGCCAAACGACCTAACGTTTTACCTTCTGCGTCAATTACATACCAGTCGCGTTTTACCGTTTCTGGTTTTGCTACAAATGTTTTCATTTTGAAAAAACCTAATTTTAAATGTTCACGGACAGTAATTCCGGGCTTCCCCGCGAATCACAACAATAAAAAAATGATAAAAATCATTAGTTTATTTGCTGCAACCATGGGCTAACGAGATGTTAACGTCATGGACTGTAACGTGGGCTGCGCGGATTATAGGAAAAATGCGCTCAAAGATCACGCACTTTTTGAAATTTCTTACCGATTTACTGTGCCATTTATGCGCGGTGCGCCAGTGCTAAATATTCTTCACTTTGCATTTCTTGCAAACGACTCACACAGCGGCGAAACTCAAAACTTAATTGCCCCTCGCTATACAGAGAGTCAATGGGCTGTTGTGCGGATAAAATCAATTTAACTCGGCGCTCATAAAATTCGTCCACCAACGCGATAAAGCGACGCGCAACGTCATCGTTGTGACGGCCCATTTGTTCGACATTCGAGATAATGACGGCATGATATAACTGCGCAAGTTCCATGTAGTCGGTGTGGCTACGCGCTGTCTTACAAATATCTGGGAAGTCGAAAAAGACAACATCATCGCATTCCGCACGCACTCGAATCGATCGTCCTTCGATTTCAACAGCGTGGGACTCAAAAGCACACCCTTTTTCCGGCGCTAGGTTATGGAAGGACTCTACCAACCTTTGGTCCGCTTGGTCATCATTAGGCACATGAAATAGCTTTGCTTGCGTCAACGTGCGTAGGCGATAGTCGATCCCGCTATCAACATTAACCACAGCACAATGCTGCTTAATTAATTTTATTGCCGGAATAAATCGTGCGCGCTGTAACCCATTTTTGTATAGGTCGTCGGGTACGATATTGGATGTTGCAACGAGTATCACTTCGCGCTCAAAAAGATACTCAAATAGTTTGCCGAGTAACATAGCATCCGTAATATCCTGTACAAAAAACTCATCAAAACAGATGACATCAGTCTCCGCAGCAATGCGATCGGCTACAATAATCAGTGGATCTGATTTTTGCTGTAATTGCTTGAGTTCGTTGTGTACCCGCTGCATGAATCGATGAAAATGCAGGCGCCATTTTTTCTTAATCGGCAAACTTTCGTAAAAGGTATCAACTAAATAGGTCTTGCCACGACCGACCCCTCCCCAAAAATAGAGTCCTTTAGGGGGGCGCACGGGCTTACTAAACAGCCTTTTTATTAGCGACTGTTGCTTATTTTCCTGCCACTCGATTAACTCATCATAAAGGCGCTGTAACTGCGTAACCGCGTGCTCCTGCGCTTCATCATAACTAAAATCTTCGCGTTCTAAGTCTTTTTTATAACGCTCAATTGGCGTAAAGCACGGGTTCGACACTACCACTTCACCTCAGTTACGATTATCCTATAGGGCATGTATTTTATCACGATGCCCTGAATCAGCAATGAGTAGGGTCAGTCTAGGAGTTAGGCATGGATTGGTTAATTGGTATTTTATTGGTCGCCGTCGGCGCAATTATTGGTTTTTTTGTCGCACGTTACCTGTTTGGACTTCGCAGTGGCGGCGATCTTGAAGAGCAGGTCGAAAAAAGTCAGAAGCAGCTCGCTGATTATCAACGCGAAGTCGCCGAGCACTTTGCAACCGCCAATGCGTTGGTTGAACAACTCGAAGAAACACAAGACAAACTTAAAAACTATCTTGCGCACAGCGCTGACTTACTGCAAAAAAACGAGGCACAAAGCGATTTGCCATTCTTTTCTGAGGACACAATGCGTCAATTGCGGGTGGCAAGTAGCATGAATAAAGATTACCGTTCGACGCACAGCTCAGAAGAAGCCAACCAAGTTCCAAAAGATTACACCGATCAGCGTAGCGGTTTGTTTACTGAAAATGAGTCCAGCAAACGCGATTAAATATCTTGAAACATTTTAACAGTGAACTCATTTAGTAACTCGGCGGTCATAATGGCTGCACACGGTTGTAAAGTTACTACTAGGAGTTCGTAACACGATGAATAAATTAATTGTAGGTCTCACACTAGCCGCTTTAACCGTTGGCGGCTTTTCTCAACCCGCACAAGCTGGCATTCCATTTTTCGGCGCAGATGACGAAAAACCAACATTAGCACCGATGCTCGAGGATGTTACTCCCGCCGTCGTTAATATTTCGGTCAAAGGTAAACGTGAAGTACGCCAACGGGTCCCTGACGCGTTACGTTTTTTCTTTGGTCCCAATGCTCCGAGCGAACGCGTTCAAGAGCGTCCATTCCGTGGATTAGGTTCAGGAGTCATCATTGATGCAGACAAAGGTTATGTAGTTACCAACAATCATGTCATCGATGATGCCTCTGAAATCGTTGTGACACTGAAAAATGGTCGTGAATATGATGCCAAATTAGTGGGTCGCGACGAACAAAGCGATATCGCACTGCTGCAAATTGAGGACGCCGAGGATCTCACTGATATTGAGATCGGTAAGTCGTCAGAATTACGGGTGGGCGACTTTGTCGTTGCTATCGGTAATCCTTTTGGTCTTGGACAAACTGTCACATCCGGTATTGTCAGCGCCCTTAGTCGTGCCAACCTCGGTATCGAAGAGCTTGAGAACTTTATCCAAACAGATGCCGCAATTAATAGTGGTAATAGCGGTGGTGCGCTAGTAACGCTCGATGGCAAATTGATTGGTATCAATACAGCGATTTTAGGTCCTAATGGCGGCAACATCGGTATCGGTTTCGCAATCCCAGCGGATATGATGCGTAACCTCGTGCAACAATTAATCGAGTTTGGTGAAGTACGTCGCGGCGTGTTAGGCGTACGCGGAAACGACCTCAACTCAGATATTGCTGATGCACTTGATATTAGTGTGTCAGAGGGCGCATTCGTTGCCGAAGTTGTACCTGAGAGCGCAGCCGACAAGGCCGGCATTCAGTCGGGAGATGTCATCGTGTCTGTTAACGGTGATGAGATAGCAAGTTTCCAAGAACTAGGCGCTTTAATCAGTACCCTAGGGTCGGGAACGAAAGTCGATCTTGAGTTGATCCGTGATGGTGAACGCCAAGATGTGCAGGTGACGCTTGATGCGCAAGATACCGAAACTTCAGCTCAGTCGATACACCCGGCTTTAGAAGGCGCGACCCTTGAAGCTGACGGTTCCAACGATGGTATTCGCATTACTGAAGTAGAAACGGGGTCACCCGCCGCGCGAATTGGACTTGAAAAAGGTGATATCATCAAAGGCGCTAATCGGCAACCAATTAGTAACTTAGGCGACCTGCGTGAAGCGATTGACAACGCGGGTGATGTGGTAGCGCTGAGTATCCAACGTGGGAATAGTGTACGTTACTTAATGTTACGTAACCCCGCATCTTAGTCGCGCGTTTTAGTTTCAAAAACTTACATCAAAGTGACTTCAGTGATAAGCTGAAGTCACTTTTTTAATTAACGGACCGCCTAACTTATGAGCTCTATCAAGTCACTCGTTCGATTCCTTTACCAATCGGTAGGTTTAGGCTTGGTCGTTGCTGCCATTATTTTTCTCATCCAGCCATACATACAAAATGGCGGTCCAAGTCAATTTAATTTAAATAAGAATGATGAGGTTGCGAGTTTTAACCAAGCCATCAGTCGCGCAGCACCTGCCGTCGTCAATATATATAGCTTGGGTGAAAGTGAGCGCTCACGCTATTCGTCTCAGTCAAATTCACGTCTGTGGCGTTTAGGCTCGGGTGTCATCATGAGTGATCGTGGCTACATCATCACCGCCAATCATGTAGTGGAAAATTACGATGAAATTCAGGTGGCATTGCAAGATGGACGGCGCTACGAGGCGCAACTGATTGGAAATGATACTTACACCGACCTCGCCGTACTCAAGGTCGAGGCAGATAACCTACCCGTCATTCCGACGATGGGCGAAAGACCCATAAAGGTAGGGGATATCGTGTTTGCCATTGGCAATCCGTATAATATCGGGCAAACGATTACACAGGGTATTATTAGTGCCACGGGGGGACGAGTTGGTATCACCGGCTCAGCCTATTCCGACCTGATACAAATGGACGCGGTCATCAATCAAGGCGCATCAGGTGGAGCACTTATCAATAGCAAGGGAGAGTTAATCGGTATCAATAATGCTCGATTTAACTCGGCGTTTGGTGACACCGTTGAAGGTATCTACTTTGCAACGCCTTATAATACGGTCAAAGAGATCATGCATACCCTCATTACAGAGGGTCGCGTCGTGCGTGGCTATATTGGTATTCAAGTTAACCCGAATTTCAATCTACAAAATGCGGCTAACGGAATTCTTGTGACGCAAGTTGAGCCCAATAGCCCAGCTGATCGAGCGGGTTTGCAAGTCAATGACTTAATCACGCAAATTGGCGGTTCACCGATTTTCTCGGCAACGGAAGGGATGGAGCGCGTTGTTAAAAGCCGGCCTGGTACACAGTTGAAAATCGAATACGTACGTAATGACGAAACGCGAACCACAACATTAACTGTTGGGTCCGCGCGTCAAATTCAGTGAATTCGCTGAATATCTGCACCGAGCGCTTGAAGCTTAAGCTCAATACCTTCGTAGCCACGATCGATATGATAGATGCGTTCTACGAGCGTTTCCCCTTGAGCAACCAAACCGGCAATCACCAACGAAGCAGAAGCTCGTAAATCGGTACACATCACTTCTGCACCAGTCAGAGTCTCTACCCCATTCGAAATAGCTGTATTGCCCTCGAGCTCAACATGAGCGCCCATACGGCGAAGTTCAGGAATGTGCATGAAACGGTTTTCAAAAATCGTCTCTCGCACCCACCCACTTCCCGACGCAATGGCGTTCAACGCGCAAAACTGAGCCTGCATATCAGTTGGAAATGCTGGGTGTGGAGCAGTAATAATAGTGACGGGCTTAGGCCGGCCCTGACTACGAATACGGATCCAATCAGTTCCCTTTTCAACCGTGCCTCCGGCCTCGGTAAGCTTCTTGAGCACCGCATCTAAGGCACTCGGATCGGTATGACGACAAGTCACATCGCCTCCTGTTGCTAACCCTGCAACAAGAAACGTACCGGTCTCAATACGGTCTGGCATCACAGAGTAATGGCCACCGTGTAAGCGTTCAACGCCTTCAATCGTAAGCGTATCGGTCCCCTCACCTGTAACCTTCGCACCCAAGTGATTCAAAAAGCGCGCGAGATCAATAATTTCGGGTTCGCGGGCGGCGTTTTCAATGCGCGTCGTGCCCTCAGCAAGCGCTGCTGCCATCATCAGGTTTTCCGTGCCTGTCACACTCACGGTATCCATCAGAATGTCTGCTCCTTTTAAACGCCCATCAACGGACGCTTTTATGTAGCCATTTTCGACCACAATTTGAGCTCCCATCTGACGCAAGCCCTCGATGTGTAAGTTTACCGGGCGAGCACCAATGGCACAGCCGCCAGGCAATGACACTTCAGCCTTTCCGACTTTCGCTAACAAAGGACCGAGCACTAAAATGGAGGCACGCATCGTCTTCACGAGCTCATACGGGGCTACATGCTCCGACATTTCTGCAGGTTCGATGGTGACTTCGCCATGCTGGAGTTCCGAGTGGGCTAACCCCAGCTTTCCAAGTAACTTAAGTGACGTTTTTACATCCTGAAGCAAAGGAACATTCGAAATAGTAATTGACTCGCTACCCAATACCGTTGCTAATAATATTGGCAATGCGGCATTCTTAGCGCCAGAAATAGTCACTTCGCCGTGTAGCGGACGCCCGCCTTTAATTAAAAATTTGTCCATGATGCCTCCTGATGACATTAAGGCATCATTAATTTTTTATCACGTTCCCAAGTTTCAGGCGTGTAGGTCTTAATAGAAACAGCGTGAAGCGTACCATCAGCGATGAGAGGCTTAAGAGGTTGGTACACCATTTGCTGACTTTTCACACGATTCAATGAGGCAAAAATCTCACCTACGGCAATAATGTTAACGTTAGCGCCATCAAGCTTTACATGCGCCTCATCGATTTCAAGTTCATTTTTCAATAACGCGGTCAATTGTTCGGCGTTCATATTATATCCACACAACTTAACTGAAGAATTAAAGCCGTTAGCTTAACGAAAGTAGATGGTCGACGCCACTCACTGTGACGATTTGCCTTAACTGCTCCGAGCTGCCCTTACACTGTAAGGGAACAGCATCACGATTGTGCTTTATCACTTCAAGTAATATAGCCACGCCCGCAGTATCGATTAAAGTAACCTCTGCAACATCCACTTGTTTTACTGTCTTCTCATCCAACAGCTGGCTGAGTGCGTTCCATTGCGCCGGAATCGCGCTTCGCGTAAGCGAACCCGCTAACGACAATGTACCGTCATTAGCGAGTTGAAAGTTCATTTGAGCCTGACTCATGGGCGACCCTTAAGACGGTACGTCGACTTTATCGTCCAACTTGATGGGTTGGCCCGCTTTATCCTCGAGCAGCGCAATGGTACCTTCGATGCCGCGTGAACGGATTACTGCTGCTATCTCGCTCTGCTTACTATTCAATAAGCTTACACCCTCGACAACTAAATCGTATGCTTTCCAAACGTCAGCGTTATTATCGTAACGGACTTTAAAATCCAAACGAATTGGTGGGCGACCCGCTTCTTTAACGCGCGTCTCTACCACTACGACCTTGTCATCGGGTCCTACTTTAGGGTGTTGCAGAAACTCTACTTCGTGCTTCGACTCGTCATATTGTGTAAAAGCTCGGGCATAAGTTGCAACAATATAGTCCGTAAATGCTTTGTAAAACTCCTGACGTTGCTTTTCATCAGTATCTTTAAAGTAACGCCCCAATACCTTCTTGCTCGCATATATATTATCGACGTAAGGCATCAGCTCATCTTTAACAATCGTCTTCAGATAGTTGGGGTTTTCCGTAATCTTACTGCGCTCTTCGCCGATACGCTCAAAGGTTTTATCCGCTACTTTCTTAACTAGAGTATAGGGATTTTCCTCTTTAATCGTTTCCGCCGAGGCGCTACTCACGGTCAGAAAAGCACCCATTACTAACGTTAATAAAACTTTCATATTACAACTCCCCGTTCGTTAATTCTCGCCTTGGCTAAACAAGAATTGTCCGATTAACTGCTCCAACACCAATGCTGATTTGGTATCAGAAATCGTGTCTCCGTCTTCAAGTGTGCCCACCGTGTCATCGATAAACCCTGGCTGCAGACCTAAATACTGCTCACCTAAAAGACCCGCTGTCAGCACCGATAAGCTACTTGTCTCTGAGAACTTGTCATAATCTTGACTGATCTCCATCTCAACAAGTGGCTCGTAATACTCGCCCGACAACGAAATATTGGTAACGCGTCCTACAACGACACCCCCCACTTTAACTGGCGAGCGTACTTTTAAACTGCCAATATTGTCGAACTTCGCATAAAGCGTGTAGGTTTCACCAGCAGTCACGGTGCTCCCACTTGCAGCGCGCAAAGCGATAAACAGCAGCGCCAAAACCCCGACAACGACAAATAAGCCAACAAAAATATGTGATTTCCGTGATTCCATGGTTTTTACCCGCCAAACATCAATGCTGTAAGAATAAAATCGAGTCCTAAAATAGCGAGTGAAGCAGTGACCACCGTCGAAGTGGTCGCCTTGCTAATACCCGCAGATGTTGGTTCACAACGATAGCCTTTGTAGAGCGCAATCCACGTCACCACAAAAGCAAATACGAGCGATTTAATGATCCCGTTCATTAAGTCGTCACGCCAGTCAACGGCTGACTGCATTACTGACCAAAATGCGCCCTCATCGACACCGAGCCAACCCGAGCCCACTAAATAACCGCCGTAAATACCAACGGCTGAAAAAATAAGTGCCAATAGAGGCATACTGACAAAACCCGCCCAGAAACGTGGAGCAACGACACGTCGTAACGGATCAACGGCCATCATTTCTAAACTCGATAATTGCTCGGTTGCTTTCATCAAGCCGATTTCGGCGGTCAGTGCGGAGCCGGCGCGACCGGCAAAAAGCAAGGCAGTGACGACAGGCCCCAATTCGCGTAAAAGAGACAGCGCAACCATCGGACCTAAACTCTGTTCGGCGCCGTAATCGACCAAAATGGTATAGCCTTGGAGTCCCAGTACCATACCAATAAATAACCCGCTCACCACGATAATAATGAGGGATAGTACGCCAACCACATACATTTGTTGGACAAATAGAGGCCATGACTTTCGTGGTGTGGGCTTACCAATAATCGCCCCGAGTAACATCGCCAGCGCACGACCGATACCTGCTATTGCGTCTGTGACTGTTGCGCCCAAGCGCGCCAACCTATCCATGCGCTTCCCCCATTAAATCCATAGCAAAGTCATCCTCGGTATAATGGAACTTGACGGGTCCATCAGCCTCACCTTGAAGAAACTGCCTTACAATAGCCTTATCATTTTCTCTCAGCTCATCGGGAGTCCCCTCGGCGACGACTTTTTTATCGGCGATAATATACGCGTAATCGGCTATCGATAGTATTTCATCGACATCATGGGAGACCACGATAGAAGTTAAACCTAACGATTCGTTCAGCGAGCGAATCAGTTTGACGATAACGCCCATTGAAATTGGATCTTGGCCAGCAAAAGGTTCGTCATACATGATTAGGTCAGGATCAAGTGCAATAGCACGCGCCAGTGCAGCCCGACGCGCCATTCCGCCTGATAACTCCGAAGGCATCAGATCGCGAGCCCCACGCAAGCCTACCGCTTCTAGCTTCATCAAGACAATGCTACGGATAACATCCTCGCTGAGCTCTGTATGCTCTCTTAACGGGAAGGCAACGTTATCAAATACACTCATATCGGTGAACAGCGCACCACTTTGAAAAAGCATACTCATTCGCTTACGCAGCTCATAGAGTTTCTTGCGTGATAACTGCGTCACTTCTTCATCGGCCACTTTGATGGATCCGGATGCTGGTCGTAACTGCCCCCCAATAAGGCGCAATAACGTTGTTTTACCAATACCACTGGGGCCCATAACAGCGACTATTTTACCTTTCGGCACCGTCAATGACAGCCCATCGTATATGGTGCGTTGGCCGTGCGAAAAATGCACATCTTTTAAAGCAACAAAGTTATCCACTTATCTGTCCCTAACGCGCTATTTATTTCAGAATACCTATTCTAGGGTCCGATCACCTAAAACGTAACTGTAAAAATGTTGCAAAACATATCAGTTTTTTGCATCAATCATCGCTAGTAGCTTGTCGGCGAACGCTTTACGGTCACCTTGGCAGTGCTCACACAACTGCAATTGTTCGAACAAACGAGCGCCGTGCACAGCGAAAAACAGCACTTTGGCGAGCATTGGATCGCGACTAAATTGCTCTAACGATTGAAACGTCTGCTGTACGTGCGCAGTCATCGGCGCCAATAAATCAGGGTTATTGGCCGCTGCCGCTAATAGCCCAGAACTTAACTGCGCACACTCGGCATCACTGTTGAGCGATGCGAGCAAAATACTTTTGAATTCTTGGTTAGGATCACCTTCAAACTCGCTCATGAAGGTCTCTTTGAGGTCATTGTTTCGCGCTACCATGCGCTCCAACATAGCCTCTAGTAATTTGTCCTTACTTGCAAAGTGATAGAGCAAACCACCTTTACTAATCCCAGTTGCTTGACCAAGCGCATCAAACGTAAGACGAGCAGCGCCTTCTGACGCAACTAATTGTTCTGCTGCATCTAAAATGACATCTCGATTACTGGGGCGACCGGCACACTTTTTTGCGCACATAATGACTCACTCACTACCTTAAATAGGCTTATTACTAAACCGTCTAGTTGGTATAGTAATTCAATTTTATCGAATTCGCAATCTTAGGTTCATAAATACGGTAGGCAGTCACCCTCATCTTGACGTATCATTAGGCGTAAGTTCTCAGCTTTTTTAGGTAGGTAATGAAGCAAATCACCCACGACTTTTGCACGCTCGCACGTGAAGTTATTGAGATTGAGCGAGATGCCATAGAGGGCCTAAAAACCTTTTTGGACGATAACTTCAATCGTGCATGTCAGGCAATGTTCGATTGCAAGGGTCGTATCATTGTAACCGGCATGGGTAAATCGGGTCACATCGGCGGTAAAATTGCTGCGACACTCGCCTCAACCGGCTCACCCGCTTTTTTTGTGCATCCGGGTGAAGCTAGCCATGGTGATCTGGGGATGGTCACTGACAGTGATATCGTTATCGCAATTTCAAACAGCGGCGAGACGGGCGAAATACTTAATATTATACCGGTGATGAAACGCCTTGGTGTCACAATCATCGCCATGACGGGTAATCCGGAGTCAACGCTAGCCACCTTGGCTGATGTTCATGTTTGCATCCGGGTAGAGCAAGAGGCGTGCCCATTAGGCTTGGCGCCCACAGCATCAACCACCGCGAGTCTAGTGATGGGGGATGCGCTGGCCGTCGCACTACTGAACGCGCGCGGATTCACTGCGGATGACTTTGCGTTATCTCATCCTGGTGGCTCGTTAGGTAAACGTCTGCTACTGAGACTCAGCGATGTAATGCACACGGGCGATCGTGTTCCTCAGGTCGAACAAGACGCTTTGATTCGCGACGCATTGCTCGAAATCTCGCGCAAAGGTTTAGGGATGACATCCATTGTCGACGAACACGGGCGTTTAGCGGGTATATTTACGGACGGTGATTTGCGGCGGATCCTAGATAGCCGCGTCGATGTTCATACGAGCAAAATCGCTGACTTCATGACGCGTACCTGCGTAACGGCAGACGAAAACATGTTGGCAGCACAAGCACTTAAGTTGATGCAAGACCGTAAAATTAATGGTCTGATTATCGTTGACCACGATGGCAAGCCCCACGGTGCGATGAATATGCACGATTTGTTACAAGCAGGAGTGGTGTAATGATTCATAATCGCACAGCTAAAACCATCAATACGTGGTACGGCGACATCAGTACCACACTGTTTGAACAATTTGCTCAAGTTGAGTTGTTGATTCTCGATGTTGACGGCGTATTTTCTGATGGTCGTATTTATTTAGGAAACCAAGGTGAGGAGCTCAAAGCATTTCATACACGCGATGGCTTTGGGCTAAAAGCATGGACTGACGCCGGCTATCCCGCTGCCGTGATAACGGGGCGCGAATCTTCGATTGTCGAGCGCCGTATGAAACACTTGGGCGTGACTCATATTTTTCAAGGTGTAAAAAATAAAGTCGAACGCTACGAACAGCTGCTCGAAAATTTGAACTTGAATGATTCGCAAGTCGCTTATGTAGGCGACGATGTGCCCGACCTACAGTTAATTAATCGAGCCAAACTCGGGATTGCGGTGCATGACGCGCACCCCTCGGTGCAGCTTGCCGCGCAATATATTACGCGTTGCCACGGTGGATTTGGCGCTGTGCGTGAAATTTGTGATTTACTCCTGCTGAGCCGCGGTGAACTACCGAGCGCTGAGGGAGTCAGTTTGTGAGTCGCCGCGTCGCACTTTTGTTGCTGGTCTTATTTGGTGCCGTGATTATTCTGCTTTGGCGGCCTTTTCAGCCGTCAGATGGCGACGACGCTAATGTACAAACCCGTAAAATGACACCCGATTTTACGGCTTCGGGTCTTAAAACTCGCTTGTACGAGTCTGGTGGACGCTTAGCACATCAGGTGACGGCTGAGCATATGTCTCATTATATTCAGATTGGTCTTACTGAGCTGAGCAATCCTGTCTACTCGGTCTATACCGATGAGCGTCAGGCAACTTGGCAAGTGAGTGCCGAGCAAGGCACTTTATATGATGACCAAACGCTCATTTTAGAGCGCAACGTTGAAATATTGGCACTGCAACCTGATACTTCTATTAAACGTGTAAACACCGAATACTTAGTCATCGATATACCTGCTGAAACGATGAACACAGATTATCCCGTCACGATTTCGGGACCCCAGATTGCGGTACAAGGTCACGGGCTCAATGCCGACTTGTACGCAGAAACTATGGAGTTAAAACGTCATGTTAAAACGGTTTTTAATCCTCGCTAGTCTTGCAGCAGTGAGTCAATTGGCTGTCGCTCAAGGTGAGTCGGACTTTGAAAAGCCGATTGAAGTGAGTGCAGGACACGAGCACTTTGATATTAAAAACAACCAGTTGTTGCTGACCGATAACGTTATCGTCACACAAGGGTCGTTACGTATTGAAGCCGACCGTTTAGAGGCCTCAGGCGGTGAAGCTAAAGATCAAGCTGACACTTTTGTCGCCCACGGTCGCCCTGCTGTTTATACGCAGCTACTCGAAAACGGCACCGAAATCAGTGCAGAAGCCGACCAAATCACCTACTTTCAGAGTCAAGGGCGTATCGAACTCAAGGGCAACGCACAGATCACACAAGGCAGTAGTTTATCGCGCGGCGACACTATCGTTTATGACCTGACAAACCAGCACGTTTCAGCGCGTGGTTCAAAAGAGTCGGGCGAACGCGTAACCACCATTTTTAACCCCAACAAGCAGTCTGAGAAAGAGCAGCCTGAAACCGAACAACAGCAAAAAGAGCAATGATAAATGGCGAAATTATCTGTCGAGCACCTCGCTAAATCATATAACCGACGCCAAGTCGTTAAAGATGTCAGCTTGGAAGTAAGTCAAGGGCAAGTGATCGGCTTATTAGGACCTAACGGTGCGGGTAAAACAACCACCTTCTATATGATTGTTGGCTTAGTGAATTCTGATAAAGGCAGTATTAAGCTAGACCAACATGATTTAACGTTGCTTCCTATGCACGAACGCGCTCGACGAGGCATTGGGTATTTACCACAGGAGTCGTCTATTTTTCGCAAAATGACAGTGCGCGATAATTTAATGGCTATCCTCGAAACTCGCAAATCGCTTACAACGATAGAACGAGAAGAAAAGCTCGACGCTTTATTAGAAGAGTTCAATATCGGGCATATTGTTAACAGTTTAGGCATGAGCTTATCGGGGGGTGAACGGCGACGGGTTGAAATTGCTCGAGCGCTTGCCGCTGATCCGACGTTCATATTGCTTGATGAGCCGTTTGCAGGTGTTGACCCCATTTCAGTCTTGGATATCAAAAAAATTATCGAACACCTCAAGCACCGTGGCATAGGCGTGTTGATTACCGACCATAACGTGCGCGAAACGTTGTCAGTATGCGAGCATGCTTATATCGTTAGTCACGGGGAACTGATTGCCAGCGGTGATGCAAATAGCGTATTGTCAAACCAACAGGTTAAAGATGTCTACCTCGGTGAGCAGTTCACCTTGTAACGGAGCACAAGTGAGGCCGGGATAATCAGATGAAACAAAGTTTGCAACTAAAAATGGGTCAACAATTGACGATGACCCCACAATTACAACAAGCCATTCGGTTGTTGCAACTCTCATCGCTCGATCTACAAGCTGAGATTCAAGAAGCCTTAGATAGTAACCCCTTACTTGAGGTAGAGAACGAGGCCGACGACGCGCCTCAAGAGTCTTCTCAACAAGCTAAAAATGACGATAGCCAAAAAGAAACGTCTGATGCGCTGAACGAGCAATCTCTGCCTGACGATTTACCATTAGACAGCACTTGGGACGATACCTATACCTCAACCACGCCCTCCAGCAGCTTAAGCTCGAGCCAGTCATTTGATGGTGAACATGATGTTTACCAAGGCGAAACCAACGACTCCCTGCATGACCATCTGTTATGGCAAATGCAGCTATCTCACTTTACCGACGAGGATGCGGCTATCGCCACCGCGATTATTGAGTCTATCGATGAGCGCGGTTATCTCACGACCGATGTTACAGAGCTCGTTGAGGCCATTGCACTCCCCGAGGTTGACGTCGAAGAAGTCGCTATGGTGCTAAAGCGAATTCAACGCTTTGACCCGGTCGGCGTTGGGGCGCGCACGATCCAAGAATGTTTGAGTATTCAATTACAACAACTAACTGATGAAACACCCCATAAAAATCTGGCATTGACCCTGATTAACGATTACATGGAACTTATGGGTGCAAGGGATTACAAAGGTCTGCAACGCAAGCTAAGAATAGATGAGGCCGAACTAAAAAGTACATTACGGTTGATTCAAACCTTGAATCCTTATCCCGGAGATGCAATCGACCAAAAGCCAACTGAATACGTTATCCCTGATATCTCCGTGGTTAAAAAGAATGGTCGTTGGGTGGTCGAATTAAATCCAGATAGCGTACCTAAATTAAGAGTGAACGAAGAATATGCAGCGCTGAGTCGGCAGGCAAAATCAAGTGCAGACTCTCAGTATATAAAGCAGCACACACAGGAAGCACGCTGGTTTATAAAAAGCTTAGAGAGTCGAAACGACACGCTACTTAAAGTTGCACATTGTATCGTTCAACGCCAACAAGGCTTTTTTGAGCATGGTGAGGAGGCAATGAAGCCGATGGTTCTGAATGATGTCGCAGAAGCCGTAGATATGCACGAAAGTACGATTTCGCGCGTTACAACCCAGAAATACCTTCATTGTCCCCGCGGCATCTTTGAGCTCAAGTACTTCTTTTCCAGTCATGTGAGTACCGAAACAGGAGGTGAGTGTTCAAGTACCGCTATAAGAGCACTAATCAAAAAATTGGTTGCCGCGGAGAACCGCGCAAAACCATTAAGCGACAACAAAATTGCTGAACTCATCGCAGATCAGGGAATCCAAGTAGCTAGGAGAACGATCGCGAAATATCGCGAATCGCTCAATATTCCCTCTTCAAGCCAGCGGAAGAGTCTGCTTTAATATTGTTCAACCGTAGAAGGAAGACGTTATGCAAATCAACCTAACAGGTCATCACATTGATATTACCGACGCGTTGCGTGAATACGTGGATACAAAATTTGCCAAACTAGAGCGCCACTTTGACCACATAAACAACGTTCACGTCATCCTAAATGTTGAAAAAACGATTCAAAAAGCGGAAGCTACGCTTCACGTCAATGGCGGAGAGATTTTCGCCGATGCAGAACACGAAGATATGTACGCGGCAATCGATGGGCTTATTAATAAGCTCGATCGCCAAGTGATTAAACACAAAGAAAAGTTGAAAAAACACTAAATCATGCAATTGTCCGATCTTTTGAGCCCCGACTGCACCAAATGTGCAGTCGAGGGTGCAAGCAAAAAGCGTTTGTTAGAAACTATCAGCGCCATCGCAGCTCCTAAACTTGTGGGAATTACTAAACATGACATTTTTGAGAGTCTAATTAATCGCGAACGCCTCGGTAGCACAGGTATAGGGTTAGGGATTGCAATACCTCACGGTCGCTTGGCGAATGCAACCCAGCCAGTGGCAGTGCTTATGACATTGGAACAACCGATTGAATTCGATGCCATTGATAACCAACCCGTTGATATCGTGTTTGCGTTGCTTGTACCAGAATCGGAACATGAAAATCACTTAAATACGCTCGCGACCGTAGCTAAGCGAATGAACAATAAAGAGTGCACACGTTCATTGCGCGATGCACACAGTGATCGCGAACTTTATACGATTTTTGTCAGCGAGGATCAGGCACCTGAATGCAACTTATCATAGTTAGTGGACGCTCCGGCTCGGGAAAAACCATTGCCCTTAGGGTACTCGAAGATTTAGGTTTTTATTGTGTCGACAATTTGCCCATCGCTTTACTGTCCACACTTGTGCATTCCGTCATAGCGCAGTATGACCGCGTCGCGATAAGTATCGATGTACGTAATCTGCCCGAAGACTCTCAAGAGCTGCTCGAATCCATTGATTTTTTACCGGCGGAAGTTGATATTGAGGTATTATTCATTGACGCCGATGACCAAACCCTACTGCAGCGTTTTGGAGAGACTCGTCGACTCCATCCTCTGTCGCAAAAGCAACTCCCCTTGCTTGAGGCTCTTCAGCTTGAGAACCGCCTTCTTGACCCCATCGCCGTACGTGCAACTTGGCGTATTGATAGTAGTCACCTTTCGCTCCACCAATTAAGTGAAGAAGTCAGTGCCAGAGTACTTGGCAAAGCATCAAAGCAAGTGGTCATTGTGTTTCAGTCATTTGGCTTTAAACATGGTGTGCCAAAAGATGCCGACTTTGTATTTGATGCGCGTATTCTTCCAAACCCACATTGGAATCCAGAGCTCAAGCTGCTAACGGGACAGGATGAAGACGTAAAACAATTTTTCCGAAAGGAAAGCTTGGTCACTAAATACTTATTACAAGTCGAAAATTTTTTGGCTACCTGGCTTCCTTATTTTCGACGCAGTAACCGTAGTTATTTAACTATTGCAATGGGCTGTACTGGCGGTCAACATCGCTCGGTCTATCTAGCCGAAACTTTAGCAGAACAGTTCCGATCTGAGGGGACTCATGTTCAAGTTCGTCACCGGGAATTGTCAAAATGACGCAAAAAGTCTGTAAATCCTTGATCATTCGCAATAAACTAGGGCTTCACGCACGCGCAGCAACTAAATTGGCGCGTTTGACTCAAACCTTCGCTGCTAAGATTACAATTAGCCAAGACGGTCAAGAGGTCGATGCGGGTAGTGTGATGTGCTTAATGTTGCTAGCAAGCCAGCAAGGACGTGAAGTCCAAGTCTGTGCCGATGGTGACGATGCAGAGGCGGCTTTGGTTGCCATCACCACCTTATTTGAAGATAAATTTGAGGAAGCAGAATAATCATGATGGCTGAGTTGTCCGATAAAGAATACGCAATGCAGCGTATTCAAGAGGTAAATACTGCCCTGTCGGACGGTATGTATGTGGCTGCCCGCCGCATGCTGCACAATATGCCAGCCTGCGATATTGCATTATTGCTTGAATCATCGCCGCCGAAAAGTCGAGCTATCGTTTGGAAGCTTGTCGATGCCGATGAACATGGCGATATCCTCGAAGAGCTCTCAGAAGAAGTTCAAAAATCCATTATTCGCCAGATGGCGCCGGAGAAATTGGCGGCGGCCACCGAGGGAATGGATACCGATGACTTGGCTTACGTACTGCGTGGCTTGCCCGACCAAGTTTATCAAGAAGTTCTCAAATCAATGGACGAGCGCGACCGAGAGCGCGCAGAAACGGCATTGTCATACGATGAGGACTCTGCCGGCGGCATCATGAATACAGATACCATCACGGTACGAGCCGATGTCACCGTCGATGTGGTATTACGTTACCTTCGCCTAAAAGGCGAATTGCCAGAAGCCACCGATAAACTCTATGTCGCCGATCGTAACGATAAACTCATCGGTGAAATTGCCCTATCGCGCTTAGTCACCGTCGACCCATCAAAAGTGGTCAGCGATATTATGTCACCGGATATCGTCAGTATTCCTGTCGACATGGATGAAACCGAAGTCGCTAAATTATTTGAACGCCATGATTGGGTTTCAGCGCCCGTTGTCGACGGAGAGCAGCAACTTGTTGGTCGAATCACCATCGATGACGTGGTTGATATCATTCGCGAGGATGCTCAACACTCGATGTTGAGCATGGCGGGTTTAGAAGATGACGAGGATACTTTTGCGCCCGTACTCAAAAGTACTCGCCGCCGTACGGTATGGTTGGCTATTAACTTGGTCACGGCGTTACTCGCCGCCATGGTGAGTTCATTATTCGAAGATGTGTTAGCGCAAATGGCAGTGCTCGCCATCCTGAATACCATTGTGCCAAGTATGGGCGGGATCGCGGGTAGTCAAACCCTGACCTTGGTGATTCGAGGTATGGCGCTTGGTCATATCGGTAGTAGCAACTCAAGGTGGTTGATCGGCAAAGAACTCGCCATTGGTGCGCTGAACGGTATTATTTGGTCAATCCTTATTGCCGCTGTTGTGGCGCTCTGGATGCAAAGTTGGTTGGTCGGTGGCATTATCGCCTTCGCGATGATGATGAACCTCTTAGCGGCGGCGCTTGCCGGCGTGACCGTACCAATGATACTGAAGCGTTTTGATATTGACCCGGCACTCGCGGGTGGTGTGATTTTGACCACCGTCACCGATGTGGTCGGTATCTTTGCATTCTTGGGTACTGCGACATTGCTACTGTCATAAACAGCAATGTCGCCGGTTGACTTACTGACCTGCTATCCGCATTTCTTCTAACAACACTGATCCCGTATGCAAGGCATGGCGCTCGTCAATATCGTTACCAATAGCAACGATATTTGCCAGCATGTCTTTTAAGTTACCCGCAATCGTCACTTCCTCAACAGGATACTGAATTTCGCCATTCTCAACCCAGAATCCAGCAGCGCCGCGCGAATAATCTCCGTTGACCAAGTTAACGCCTTGCCCCATCAGTTCGGTGACTAATAAGCCTGTGCCCATCTGTTTGCACAGCTCCGTCAAACTCTTATCACCATGGGTCAAACGCCAGTTATGGATGCCTCCCGCGTGACCGGTGGGCTGCATATCCATCTTGCGGGCGGCATAGCTGGTTAGCAGGTAGGTCTGCAACTCACCGGCCGTGACGATATCACGCTCAATCGTTGCTAAACCTTCATGGTCAAAAGGACTGCTTGCTAGACCACCCACGATGTGGGGACATTCTTTAATGTTTAACCACGACGGCAACACCGGCTGGCCCAATGCATCTAGCAAGAAACTCGATTTCCGGTAAAGGTTGCCGCCACTGATCGCACTCACGAAATGACCGAACAAACTGCCAGCCACGTCAGCGCGGAAAATTATGGGGACTTTGGCGGTATCAATCTTACGGCCCCCTAAACGTGATAACGTCTCCTGAGCGGCTTCCTCAGCAACTTTTTCGGGTGCAGCTAAGTCCTGCGTACGACGAGCGACCGAATAGCTCATATCGCGTTGCATGCGCTCGCCCTCTTTCGCTATCAACACGCAACTTAAATTATGACGTGACTGCAAATAGCCGCCCAAAAAACCGTGGCTATTACCGTACACTCGAAAGCCCGTATGCGAACCATAATGAGCGCCGTCTGAGTTAATAATGCGATCATCTAAAGCTAAGCCATGACGTTCACATGCAAGTGCTTGTTCTATCGCATATTCTGCGCTTTGATCGCCTGGATGGCACAAGTCCAACTCAGGATAGTCCTTGGTCATCAGTTCTTTCGGTGCTAAGCCATTAAATGGATCAGCGGATGTATAACGGGCAATTTCCGCCGCTTTTTTTACCGCCGCCGCAATGGCTTCACGCGATAAATCGGTAGTCGATGCCGAGCCTTTTTGATGATCACGATATACACTAATGCCCAGCGCACCGTCTTGATTAAATTCGACGGTCTCTACATCGCCCATACGCGTACCGACTGAAATACCGGCACTTTTGCTGATCGAACACTCGGCCGCTGAAGTCCCCTCTTTAGCCGCTAACTCCAACGCATATTGGACCGCTAATTCAACATCATCAAGTTGTTGCTGTAACTCGCTAAGTTGAGGTTTCAATGTACACTCCTCTAAATGATTAACGCGTCTTGCGTAAAACTGGTAAACTGCTCGTTATTATTAGCAATTAAAACTGAATGGATTATGGCTCGTAAACCAACCCACTCGACATCGCCAGACGAAACTGAATTTGCAGATGTCCCCAGCAAAAGTGAACGCAAACGCCAAGTTGAAGCCCTACAAAAAATGGGCACTGAGCTCGTCGACTTAACTGATGCGCAACTCAAAAGCATTCCACTCGATGAGGAGCTGCGCAATGCGGTCTTACTCGCTCGTAAAATTAAAAATAAACACGAAGGCTATCGCCGCCAACTCCAGTTTATTGGCAAGTTAATGCGCCAAAGAGACGTTGCACCTATTGAACAAGCAATGGAGCGCCTCAACGCCTTTCATCAACAAACTGTGAATCAATTTCATGCTGTTGAGCAACAACGCGACCTGCTGTTGTCAGGTGACGAAGAAGCGCTCACAGACTTTTTTAACCGTTACCCCAACGCCGATATTCAGCGTATTCGCCAATGGCTTCGACAAGCGAAAAAGCAAGCCGAGGAAAACAAGCCGCCTACGGCAGCGCGCCAGCTATTTGTCTATTTACGTGAACTAATGACTGAGGCCTAAGCCTCAGTCAGTACCACCGACTGTCATAGCGTCTAGTTTCAGCGTTGGCTGACCGACGCCGACCGGTAAGCTCTGACCATCCTTGCCGCACACACCGACACCTTGGTCGAGCGCTAAATCATTACCCACCATTGAGACCTTACTCATTGCCTCGGGCCCGTTACCAATTAAAGTCGCGCCTTTAATAGGTTGAGTAATTTTACCGTCCTCAATCAAGTATGCTTCTGATGCCGAAAACACGAATTGACCCGACGTGATATCGACTTGACCACCAGCAAAGTGCGGCGCGTAAATCCCCCGCTTCACAGACGCGATAATATCCTCGGGCTGGTGCTCACCGGGTAGCATGTAAGTATTTGTCATCCGCGGCATAGGCAAGTGTGCATAGCTCTCGCGACGACCGTTACCCGTCACCGCGTGGCCCATCAGACGAGCATTCATTTTATCCTGCATGTAGCCTTTCAAGATGCCATTTTCGATCAGCACATTGCGCCCTGCAGGTGTGCCTTCGTCGTCAATACTTAGCGAGCCGCGGCGATCGGCTAAGGTGCCATCGTCAACGATAGTACAAAGTTCCGAAGCCACTTTTTCACCTATTTTACCCGCGTACGCCGAAGAACCTTTACGGTTAAAGTCACCTTCAAGTCCGTGCCCAACCGCTTCATGCAACAATACACCCGGCCAGCCGGCACCAAGTACTACTGGCATCGTTCCTGCCGGAGCGGCAATGGCTTCTAAGTTTACTAATGCTTGGCGAACCGCTTCTTCAGCAAACGCTTTCCAGCGGGGTGTGCCTTCTTCATCTTTAAAGAAGTACTCATAGCTGACGCGCGCGCCACCTCCTGCTGAACCCCGCTCTCGTCGCCCTTCTTGTTCAACAATGACAGAGCAGTTTAAGCGGACTAGTGGTCTGTGGTCTTCAGCAAACGTGCCGTCAGTCGCTGCAACAAGCACGTCGTCGTAACTGCCCGAGAGACTAACAACCACCTGAGATACACGCTTATCTTGCGCACGCGCATGGGCATCCACCTGCTTCAACAGCGCAATTTTCTCCGCCTCTTCGAGTGACTGCAGTGGGTTCTTAGCGGCATACTGTGCCGCTACCGACTGCTTAGTCCACGCCTTGACCTGTTTACTTTGACCTTGCCGAACAATGCCGCGTGCCGCGTTACACGTTTGTGTGAGTGCTTGCTGAGTAATCTCGTCAGCATAAGCAAAGCCTGTTTTTTCACCTTGTATGGCACGGACACCCATACCCGTTTCATTGTGATATGCACCGTCTTTAATAATGCCGTCTTCTAATACCCATGACTCGTTGACACTGCCTTGAAAATAAATGTCAGCAAAGTCGATATCGCCGTTGTACAAGGTACCCAGCGCTCTAGCGAGATCCGACTCAGTCACAGGTAGTTCATTTATCCAACTCAATTTATCGCTCATACATCCTCATTTAGATTAGCACTCACCGCTAGACGCGTTTGATCCGCGACAGGCATCTGCGCGCGAATGTTCTCTAATTTTTCTCTGTCAAAATAGGCACTGACAACGCCCTCTCCATCGGCTTGCTCGGCTATGACTTCACCCCAGGGGTCAACGATCATCGAGTGTCCATAGGTACGGCGTCCGTTGGCGGCCTCGCCGTATTGGTTGGGTGCCAACATATACACTTGCTGCTCAATCGCCCGCGCTCTCACCAGCGGATGCCAGTGTGCTGCACCTGTTACCTCAGTAAATGCTGAGGGTAATAAAATAATATCGGCGCCCTTGGCACGCAGCGCTTTGAATAACTCCGGAAAACGTAAATCATAACACACCGCCATACCGACCACAGCGAAGCCGAGGTCGATGGTGACAATCGAACTTCCCGCACGTGTCCAGCGTGATTCTCGGTATTGCCGCGTGTTGTCGGCAACGTCAACATCAAACAAGTGGATTTTATCATAACGCGCCAGGCAGCGACCGTCGGGCCCATAACACAAGCTGGCTGCTGCAAAGCGTTCGCCCGCCTGAAGCGGAATGGTGCCACCGACAAGGTATATTTCATGCTGTTTAGCTAGCTCAGATAAGCGTTGTTGTACGGGTCCATTACCAACAGGTTCGGCCATATCTAACTGAGCTCGGTCGCCAGCACCAAAGCAGCTAAACGCTTCAGGAACCACTACCAGTTGCGGGCGTTGCTCTGGCAATTGTTCTAATAAACGTTCAAGCAGAGCAAGGTTTTCAGTGGGCGTCTTAAAACTACTGAGTTGGATTGCGCTGAGTAGAGGTGACGTCATTGTTTGCCTCCTTATCTTTTTCCAATTCTGGAATGTCCACAGGGCGGCTGTCTCGTTCAACTTCTTGAACGACAGGGTTATCAATAGTACCAGTGACGTGGTAGCGCAACAATGAGATAACTTTGGCGTCTTGCAGCACCTTGTCAATGAGCAGTGCCGCTAATCCGCTCGGTGGATTAACCATCCAAGCCAAAATAACAGGTAAACTAGAGGTCACTTTAGGGGCGTAAGTTAACTCATAATTTAACGACTGCGTCTCTAAATCAGTCGAGCCACGAATCGCCATATCGCCGGCGGACCCAAATAATTGCGTATCATTGGTAGTCAAAACACCCTGCGCGATCTGCACGCTTCCATTGAGGTCGGTATAGAACATTCCTTGCGAAAACACGTCACGAAAATCCAAAGTGAGTTTACGCAAGATACCATCTAAGCTTAGTAGAGAAAAAAGTCGTGCTCCGCCATCACTGACCTCAGCCAAGTAACCTTGTCCAAAGTCCCACTGAAGTGCTCCCGATAAGGTATCGAAATCCACCTGATGAGGATGATCGTTCCAACGTACACCAAAACTGACCTTAGCTGAGCTATCACGAATCGCGGTTTCAAGGCCATACTCTCGTAACAATTCCCCAATATCACTGGTTGTCAACTCACCACTTAGTTGTGTTAACGGCTGTCCTTCACTGACCATCCAAAAACCCGACGCCTCAAGCTGCTCCGTTTCCGTCGTCATTTTCAGTTGATTGAGTGCAATGCCCCCTTGGATAGGAACTAACTCAGCATGTACACGCCCTAAATGGTGATCATCCAAACGACACACCTTACAAGTAATGTTGAGCGGCGGAACGCGGCTGACCCACTCGTAGTCGGAGGAGTCAGCAGGCTCAGAAGTTGTATTCGCCGGCGTGCTGGTATTGAGCTGCGCGAAATCTGCATTAACTTCAATGGGATCTTCTAAAAACGCTTCGGGGAGCGTTGCTTTCACTGATAAGTTATCTGCCAAAATGCGCGCCTGCCAAACACGCTTTTCAGGATAAATATCAATATCAGCATTATTAAACGACTGCTGTCCCCATGAAAGAGCATCGGTTTTGATGCGGATAGAATCAGGCAGATACCAAGCACTTAGCGACTGTTCACTATTGGCATTTGATGGGCCATCATCGGCGAACGAATCACTTATGAAATACAGCAAGTCGTACCATTGACCGATGGCTAGATTCGGTAAGTAGGCACGAATATCAAAGGTCGCTTCACTATTGAGGTCCGGCAACGACGTCCTATCGCCAATGGTCAGGCTTGCATACTGCCACTGGGGGACCCCCGGTTGCCAGGCACTTCGCCAGCGCAAACGGTCACCAGATTTTACCTCGAGTGCTAGATCGTTGCCGTTACCATCGAGCCTTACATCTAATTGCCAGTTTTCACCGAACTCCTTATTCAAAGGTTCCGGGAGCCGTGATTCGAGCCCAGTAAGATCGAGTTGTGAATTCGCCGATACCTGAACCTCATCCTGAATATTCAGATCGACATTGACGATACCATTGATTGCACCATAAAAATAACGCGCCCATCCCTGTTTCGGTAGCGCTTTGAAGAGCGGTTCAAGTTGCCAATCTAATTCATTTTCGACCGTCAGGTGATAACCCTCTGATTGAGGTTTACCAACAACCTTACTAGCGAAGGGACGTCCAAACCATTTCAGCACAAGATTCTCGGTCGCGACTTGCTGGTCGTCTATCAACAAGGTACCTGACTGAACATCAAACCATTGATCGATCGCCGCGATATAGACTCGGTTACCCGCTAAGTCAGCTTGCACATCAACCCCAACCTCTCGCGAACCGTCAAATGGAACATCGAGGTTAAACTGACCACTGATGCGGCTTTCAGGCATTACTTGGTTAAACACTTCAGCGACCGAGGTCAACGGTGACTGCTGAAATACCGAGCGTACGGACGATGCCGGTCCAGCGACTTTTGCGTTAACCTGTAAACCACGGCTTGGATCGAGCAAGTCAGCAATAGTGGCATTGACTTGTTCGATCGTCACACCATTGATACGTCCCTGTGAAGCTCGCATGTTCAAACTATGTTGATAAAAATCGAGCGTCAGTGGTAGTTCCTGCAGAGCTGGCCAATCGGGCTGAAAACGATAAGTCAGCGTATCGAACTGCACACTTGCATTAAAAACCCCCTGATTTATATTGCGAGGAAGCATAAAGTGCTCGGCTCGCCATGCCAGCGTCATTTGCTTTACCGCGCCTTCCGCTAATGCGCCGGATAAGTAACGCTTGAGCCCTTCCCCCATCACATCCGGTAATGCCGTTTTCAACGAGTCCACAGCAAAGGGTTGTTTGCTAAGCAACGCCAGTTCAAACCCTGGACCTAGGGCCTCGTTTGAGCGCCAAACACCTCGCGCTTCAAGTTGCATATCGGCAATTGCAAGTTGGCTATCTTGCCATGCCACTTGCCAGCCGTCAGAGCCATAGTCAGCGGAGCCACCTATTGCTACGTTATTCAGTTGCCAAGCACGTTGTTCGGATAGATGATCACTGGTAATTGTTAACTGCGGTGCTTGAATCGTCCAATGCGCCTGTTGGAGATCGCCCTCAGCTATCATAGATAAAGGTGAAAAGGCCGGAATTGTGTCTGAACCAGAGGCACTCACATTATCGAGCTCTGCTCGCCAGTGCCATGGATGCTTAGCATCGCTCCGCAAATAGAGATCGGCCTCAGCCTCAAGGCCAGACGACTGCACTGTCTGATATGTCAGCCCACCATCATCCACTAATTGCAAAAGCGGCGTCAGTTTCGACAGCGGCAAATGTTCTATACTTGCACTCAGTGTATCCGCAATACTTTGCACGCGCATTGCTGGCCATTCCAGCGAATTGTTGTCGACTTCGACGGTCATTGGGGTACTGTTAATAAGCCACCCCTGACCATGTCTTTCCATCTGTACTTCACCCGACGGTATATGTAAATCAACGACTCTATTGTCTCGTTGCATCGTCAAACGATTATCCAAGATCCGCATCAAAGCCTTCGATACTTGACCTTGGAAAATATCCAACCACACCGTAAAATTGACATTTGAGTCGGTGATGTCGATACCAGGAATTTGTTTTTCGAGCCAAGGACTCACATCTATCCCGCGTGAGTCTACATAAAACTGACCGACCATATCACGCCAACGACGCCCTTCGAGTTGCAACACGAAGTTTAAGCGATTCGGCGTGAAATTTTTGACTCTGAATTGACCAACACCTTGGTGGATGCTACCTCGGTTACTCCAAGATAACCTTTCGATATCGATGGTTCGTGAGTTGCCGCTGAGCGGGGTTACATGCAAGCTACTTTGCTGAAAGGAAAAGCTTTCTAATTGATTCAGAAATAATTGCTCGACTTGGTCAAGCTTTACGCTTTCACTCTCACCCTGTGTCAAACGCCGCAGATCTAATTGAATATCTGCCTGCTCAAGAATAAACTGTTGCAGTACCCATTGGCGCTCGGCCACTGATTCCCAGAAATCAATAACCACCCAAAGTCGACCCACATCAACACTGAGCGCGTCATGGTCGGCGTCACCGAGTTTGAAGTTTGATAACTCGATGGCGGAGCCTTGTTGACGCCAAGATAATGCTAATTGATTAATATGAACCTGTTGCCCAAGACTTGCGCTCACTTGCCTTTCTAACGGTTTAGTGAGGTCAGGAAAATAAGGCAATCCATAGCGTAATAAGCTCAGCAGTACGGCAGCCACCACTAATAAAATGGCCGATAACCAAACCAGCTTGTGAAAACTCCAGCTTATTGCGCGTTTTAAAGTCACTACATCATCACCACATCAAATTGCTCTTGGTTGTAGAGCGGCTCTGTTTGTATTGTTATTTGACGCGAAACAAACAACTCAAGTTCAGCCAATGCATGAGATTCTTCATTCAACAAAGCTTCACTCACCGGTGCGGATGCGTAAACGACGAATTTATCGGCTTCATAGGCTTTGTGCACGCGGACAATTTCTCGCATAATTTCATAACATACTGTTTCAACGGTTTTCATTGAGCCCCGTCCGCGACATACCGGACACTCACCACACAATACGTGTTCGAGACTCTCGCGTGTACGTTTACGCGTCATCTCGACTAAGCCGAGTGTGGTAAAGCCATTTATCGAGGTCTTAGCACGATCCTTATTTAATGCTTGTTCAAGGCTATGAAGAACTCGCCGCTTATGCTCTTCATCTTGCATATCGATAAAATCAATAATGATAATACCGCCTAAGTTTCGCAAGCGTAATTGCCGTGCTATGGCTTGGGTGGCTTCAATATTAGTATTGAATATCGTCTCTTCGAGGTTTCGATGTCCCACAAATGCACCGGTGTTGATATCGATAGTCGTCATCGCTTCGGTCTGATCAATAATTAATGACCCACCCGACTTCAATTCGACGCGTCTATCTAAAGCACGCTGAATTTCATTTTCAATATCAAACAGGTCAAAAATCGGACGATCTCCGCGATAATACTCCAACACGTGCGTTAGTTCTGGAATAAAATCCTTAGTAAATAACTTCAATTGATCGAGTGTGGTGCGAGAATCGACACGAATGCGCTCTATCGCCTCACCGACAAAGTCCCGCAGCACGCGACAACAGAGGTTTAAATCTTCATATAAAATTCCGACCCGGCGTTGCGACTTTTTGCGCTTCTTAATCTGCGACCACAAGCGTGTTAAAAACTCTGCATCACTTGTTAGCGAACCCTCGTCAACACCCTCGCCCGCAGTTCGGACGATGAACTTGCCTTCATCGTGACTGAGTGACTCCGCAATCGAACGTAGGCGTTCACGTTCATCGGCATCATCAATGCGTTGTGATACGCCGACGTGATTACTCTGTGGCATGAAAACCAAATAACGGGACGGTAACGTAATATCGGTGGTAAGCCGTGCTCCCTTTGTACCCAGCGGGTCTTTAACAACCTGAACCATAATCGGCTGGCCTTGGTGCACAAGCTGAGTGATATTCAACTGTGACTTCTCTTCACGCTCAATCGTTTCACCACCGTCCAGTGTTGTCACAATATCCGATGCGTGCAGAAAAGCTGCTTTATCTAAGCCGATATCTACAAACGCTGCCTGCATGCCCGGCAACACCCGCGATACCTTGCCCATATAGATATTGCCCACGAGACCACGTTTGACTTGGCGTTCGATATGCACTTCTTGCAAAATGCCGTTCTCAACCAACACCACTCGACTCTCGGTGGGCGTCACATTCATTAGTACTTCTACGCTCATGGTCTCATCCTAGTTTGGCTTCGACGGCCTGTAAAAGCTGTTCGGTTTCGTAAAGAGGCAAACCGACGACCGCAGTATAACTCCCGCTTATCCGTTTAACCCAACGGGCTGCTCCGCCTTGAATCGCGTAACCTGCCGCTTTATCTAGAGGTTCTCCAGTTTGCCAGTAAGTTAACGCTGCTGACTCGCTGATAGCGCCCATGCTCACCTCCGTGGTCACTTCTTCTCTTTGAACCAAGCTGGGCGCATTGCCATCATAATACATGATGCAAACGGCTGTGCGTACCTTATGGGTACGTTCGGCTAGGGAGCGTAGCATTGCAATACCGTGCGCTTGGTCTCGCGGCTTTTCCATAACCTCACCATCGCGATCGATAAGCGTATCGGAACCTATCACGATACAGGGTGCGCCATATTGTTTAGCAGATGCAATCGCTTTTTCGTAAGCTAATCTTTTAACGTATGCCGATGCCGTTTCATGTGTACCTTGTTGTTCCGGAATATCGCTTGCTAAACAGACAAAGTCGGCACGAATTTGTTGCAATAGCTCACGTCGACGAGGTGAACCAGAGGCGAGGACTAACTGCATTAAACAACTCCAAAGCGACGACGGATTTTGCGTAACAGAGGAAACAGCCAAAACCAAAACAATGCCGACGTCAGCGCTGGCCAAAAGTAGCTTGATGTGAATTGTGCATCATGAATAAACACATTTGCTTGAAACACGATGAGTCGCTTAATCAATATTAAAAATGCGATTAATATCACTTGCTGGGGTAGCGAGAAGTTGCGAATACGCTGAAAGTGGCGGGCAGCGAAGTAGCTCACAACAACCATTCCGAGCGCATGCACGCCCAGCACGGAGCCCAGCAAAATATCGGTTAACACGCCAAGGACGAGTGCAGTACCCAGGCTCACTCGATGCGGAAGCGCGATAATCCAATAGAGCAATACCAACGTCACCCAATCGGGTCGATACACATCAATACTCGCAGGCATCGGCATCACCATCAATACCAGTGCAACTAAGTACGTGAGTACGAGCGGTATTAATCCGTGCTTAAACATGGTTATTTCTGATCCTCAAAAATCGGCGCTTGCTCGGCACCTTGTGGCCATAGCAACAATACCGTTCGCACGCGGTCGAGTGCACTGATTGAATCGGCTGTCACTTCGGCAAATGGCAGTGATTCGTTGCGATTGATATGCGTGATACGCGCCACCGGGTAGCCTTCTGGATACACGCCCCCTAACCCGGAGGTCATCAGTAAGTCTCCCTCGGCAAGTTCGGAGCTGTGTGGCACAAACATAAGCTGCAGCTTGCCAATCTCACCGGTTCCTTGCGCGAGTACCCGAATATCATTTCGCTCGGCGCGTAACGCAATGCCATGGCTCTGATCAGAGATCAGTAGCACACGGGCTGTGTTACTGCCAACATCTTGGATTTGGCCGACCACACCCTTGCTATCAATAACCGGTTGTCCCTCGTAGACGCCATTGAGCGTTCCTTTGTTGATCACCAATTGTTGGCTAAACGGCTCTGAAGCCACCGCTACCACTTCAGCTACCATACGCCGACTCGGTTGACGTTGTTCTGAACCCAGAAGTGCACGTAGACGCTTATTTTCGTTACTAATGAATTGCAACTGTTGAAGCTGAGCACGTAATTCAAGCATTTGCTTTTTCAGCGCTTGATTCTCTTCAGCAAGCTGTTCTTGATTTTTAACACTCTCAGAAAAGTTACTTAGGATTTGCTCTGGTAAAATAGCTAAATACTGGACGGGTGTGACCAAGGAGTTCAGAAACATCCGCACAGGCTGCATCGCTTGCAGTCGATGGTCGACAAAAATCAATAGAAACGAACAGGCTAGTGCGAGCACTAGCCTGGATAGTAATGAGGGTCCACGAGTGAATAAGGTTTTCATCTGTGCGCTAACTACACCCCACCTAAATTGACTTACTCGTAACTAAACAAATCACCGCCGTGCATGGCGATCATTTCAAGTGCCTTACCGCCTCCACGTGCTACACAAGTGAGTGGGTCATCTGCAATCACAACAGGGATGCCGGTTTCTTCCATTAACAAACGGTCGAGATCTTTTAGTAAAGCCCCCCCGCCTGTTAGAACCATTCCACGCTCCGAAATATCAGACGCTAACTCGGGTGGCGACTGCTCAAGTGCAACCATCACGGCACTAACGATACCCATTAACGGCTCTTGTAAAGCTTCGAGAATCTCATTGCTGTTGAGTGTGAACGAGCGCGGTACGCCTTCCGCTAGGTTACGCCCGCGCACTTCGATTTCCTTCAGCTCTTCACCTGGGAATGCGGAGCCGATTTCGTGTTTGATTCGTTCCGCTGTCGCGTCACCAATCAACGCACCAAAGTTACGACGTACATAATTAATAATGGCTTCATCAAATTTGTCACCACCAATACGAACAGATGATGAGTAAACTACACCATTTAATGAAATAATCGCGACTTCTGTTGTACCACCACCAATATCAACAACCATCGAACCCGTCGCCTCAGATACTGGTAAGCCGGCACCAATCGCGGCAGCCATAGGCTCATCAATAAGGTGAACTTCACGTGCGCCAGCACCTAACGCTGATTCACGAATTGCGCGGCGCTCTACTTGCGTCGAGCCGCAAGGAACACAGACCAATACGCGTGGGCTTGGCTTAAAGTAATGGCTGTCATGCACTTGCTTAATAAAGAACTGAAGCATTTTTTCGCACACATAAAAGTCGGCGATAACACCATCCTTCATCGGGCGAATCGCTTTGATGTTGCCAGGAGTACGGCCTAACATCTGCTTCGCTGCTGCACCCACGGCTGCAATTGCTTTAGGTCCACCTGAGCGCTCCTGTCGAATAGCCACGACAGATGGCTCGTTGAGCACGATGCCCTCGTCCTTTACATAAATCAACGTATTGGCAGTACCCAAGTCAATGGATAAGTCGTTTGAAAACAAGCCGCGAATTTTCTTAAACATGTAGCGGTAAATCCCTAAAAAAAAGTGCTAAAAACTGCAATCAAGCGCACATTATTGCGCTCGTACTACCCGAAACCCAATATAGTTAGAACTAAAATCTGCTGGAAGTTCCATTCGCGTCGAAACACGCGCTAGGCTAGGTGCAAAGTTCCATGCACCGCCACGGACAACTTGTCCTTCTTCAGAGCGAGTCCATTCCCAGACATTACCTACGGTGTCGAACAACCCCCACGGATTACGCGCGAATTGAGCAACAGGTGCTGAACGCTCATTTGACCATTCAGACCCACAGTGGCGACAGTTAGCGTTTTTCACGCCAACGTCTTCTCCCCACCAAAAGTCAGTTTCTGTGCCAGCGCGAGCCGCATATTCCCATTGCTTCTCAGAAGGGATATCGTAATCGAAACCGCTTTTGTCTGACAACCAGTCAGTGTATGCCTTTACATCTTCATAACTAATACAGACAACCGGTGAATTCTCTGTTTGCTGAAATCCTGGGCTGCGCCAATTTAACGTACCGTCCATTTTCGGCATGCCGTTGTTCAGTTCAGCACAATTACCGTTCTTCTCTGCTTCTGTGACATAGGCGGTATCATTAACGAAATCACGAAACTTTCCCACCGCCACCTCTGTATCACTGATACCAAAAGGTGTGTCAATCGTTACGGTTTGCACAGGACGTTCGTTAGGTAAACCATCACCGCTTAAGTCGCCCATTTGATAGTTACCGGCCGGTACGACTACAAGTTCAGGTCCTCTGACATCACGAAATAAAATATCTTGAACCTTTTCACCACGCGTAAACGAGTAGTCCGATTTTTCTAGTTCAGCGCGAATAGATTGCGCATCGCTCAGCCGAATGACGTCACTGTATGAACTATAACCATACTTACGAACTTCAACGCGGTGTTCCCCACGAGGCAACATGATCTCAATGGGTGTTGAGCCATAGCTGACGCCATCAATTAACACTTCATCGTCGTACACGTTCGAGCGCAAAGTAAGAGGATGCATGACAGCATCGCTCGATGACCCTGCATTCGTCTGGGTTGTGCTGGCCTGTTCGGCATTTTCAACGACACAGTATCGCGCGTCGATTTCAAGCAATCGGCAAGCTTGTGCACGAGGAAGCTGTCCACGTAATTCAACAGCAATTTTTACACCATAGTTTCCTTGTCCACTAAAGCCATTACTGACTGTCTTGGAGCCTAGGATCTGAACATTGGGGCTCACTTGCTCAAGGTTTTGACGAGCCTGCTCGGCCTCGCTCAAGCCACTTACGATTTCGTTGAGGTATTGCTTCGAGGCCTTTTGTTTGGCTAATAATTTACCACGCGTCTCGCATTGGCTGAGTGTTTCCTCACGGTCACACACAATCGACTGACTCACTTCGAGCTCACCCGTTTGGTTGAATTCACGTTCCAAACGCTCTACACGAGCCACCTCGCGCTGATCTTTCAGCGACTCGATCTCATTGAGCAGTGCGTGACGGCTGACTCGCGCTTCCTCAACTTCTTGCTGTTTGTCATCAACTAATTGAATCTGTGTTGCTATATCTTTCTTGTTTTGCTGATGAGCCATAACGGCTTCTTTATACGCTTGCTGAGCACCGGCAATATCAATTGTCGGATCATCCACCAGCTGTTGATAGCGGTTGTTCATTTCTTGCAAAGCGGTTTGTCTTTGTTTCTCGAGCGTTTGATTGCGTTCGCGCAGCGAGGCTAGCTTTTGTTCCAGCTGCTCGGCTTCGTCTTTAAGACGTTGCACCGTTTGCGTATAGTTATCGTATTCATTTTGCAAACTCGTGATCTTGTCGGAGATCTGCTCCACCGTCATTGACTGCTGTTGCTCTTGCAGAGCATAAGCCGGCGAAGCGATTGTCAAAGTCGAGGCCATCACTAAGGCCAGTTGAGCCAGTCGCATCATGTTCCCATTCCAAGCTTGAAAGTAATAAAGCGGTAGAGACGTTAAGCCTTACCAGCGCTCTTTATTCGAATATTTATTGGTAAACGTCGTTAACGTCGCGCATGTGTAACAACTTTGCCTTATGCTATTTGCTTGTCAACAAAAGCGCAAGGAAGAATCTCGGTAAATTGCCTACAAATGAGTAAGTAGCTACTTACAAACCGACCTCTTGCCAATAGATTTGCCGATCACTGCCACTGTAAATACCAAAAATGCCAAGTGCAGTTGGGTTCTCATCATAAACACCGTCACCCGTCCAGTCGTACTGCAAATGGGGGGGAACCTCTAAGTCAAATTCAAATTGGAGGTTTTCGTCTGCCGGCAACCAGCGCAAACTTTCGTCATCTCCCCGCTCCACTGACTGAATTCGACCACCGCTCAGCGTTACTGAGTCATCATTAGTATCCGCTATCTGACCAAGTTTAAGGTCAACATTCGGTGTTTCTGCCCCGTCTTCTACCACATATCGTTCTTCCGAAAACGCATTGTTTGCAACGGTATAGCAGTTATTATTTTCGTCGAGTTGGTACTCGTTGCCATTCCAGAACTCAACGTGTCCCTGAATGAGTAGTGGGTCGCTGATTGCTGATGCGACATTGTTGAGTACCATACGAGCAAACACCAGCCGCGCCGAATCAAAAGCAGCATAATCCGCATCTACGTAATCATCGTCTGCGGGTGCCGATAAACCGGTGTTCTGAAGTCGGCTATAATAATGACCACCTTCCCCATCGTTTATGCGAATCCCAAGGGTATAGTTCTCGTAAGGCCCCTCTTCAGCGTCACTACGTAAAAACGTTGCTTGAGCATTGTTTAACGACCCGTAGCCCCAGTTGCCAGCCGAATCGTCCCAGTCAATTGGACCCACTAAACTCGACCCTTGAGCGTTTGGCGTAACTCGCAAATTAAACGATTGGCCATTAACATTAAACGCTGCAAACTCCAAGAACGCTTTTGCCAAATCACTCGCATAATTACGAGTGATATTACCGCTAGCGTTACGTGCCACGAGTTGGATAGGTAGCAAGCTTTGTGGCTCACCAATGTAATACGAGGGTTGCGCTCCACAGGTATTTGCAAAGCCAGTGCCCGCCTCAAGCGTAAAGTGGTGCGGAATAAATCGACCGACAACAAACGGGGTTTCAAGCAAGTCGCTAGTATCTTGCCACTGAGATAGATACCCGCCGCCATTCTGTTGGGCTACTTGTGCTGTAATATTAGCATTACCGACTTCAGAGTAAGTAACCTGACCATTAGTAAAGGTACCTAATGCCGAACGCGAAAATTGTACTCCATTTTCCAACGAGCCGTCGTTATTAGCTACTGGCGGCGCAGCGGTCGCTGTCTCTTGTATAATCAGTCGTTCAGCCACCTGTTCAAGGCCAAAATTCGGGGTAATCTGATCTTGCGCGTTACGTGCCGTTAACACGACCTTAAACGGATCGCCTGCCTTAGCTAAAATCTCAGTTGAACTCGATAAATCAGTATCTAGCTGGCTCGATTGCATATTGATATGGTGCGGTTGCCAAACAAAAGTGTTTGAATCGCCGCGTAGCGTCACACCGTTGCTCAAAGTTGCTTTCGCCGAGAGCTTCACCGCGCCTACATCATCATACTTCATCGCTAAATTCGCTATACTGTCATTAAATTCAACCGCTACATTTTGATAGTTACCCGCAATTAAGTCGGTTGCATTTGCAGCCGTAAGCTCGGAGCCCACTTGGCCGCTTACCAAATACTCGCTTTCTGAACGACATTGGTTTGGATCCACACACTCCAACTGCATTTCAACTTGCGTTAAGTTATTTGTCAGCGCTTGACATTGCAGTGTACTGGTGTTTGTTTCTACGGCGCGAATTGTAATACCTCCAGATTGAATTCCCGCCGTTTGACGTGGTAGTTGCGTGCTCTGTAAACCAGCATCATAGAATACAAACCCAGCATTGCTTATTGCGATTTGACAATCGTCTACCACGCCATCCACTAAACACACTGTCGGGTTAGCCGGTTGTGGCGAGCTTTGATTGGTTACAGATAGGTTAGAAACGCCCGCCTGAGTAGGGTTCAACTGCGTTAGCAACTGCGAACTCGTCGCCTGCCAACTCAGCGAAGACGGTGAGAAGTTTCCGTTATCAGTACCAAGCTCAATCGATGCAGGACGATTAAACGTTTCCGAGCAATCGGCATTAGCGCACGCTTTAACCGCTACTTCGGCACCGTTGCATAAAACTGCATTTTGGTTGAATGCCAGTTGATAATGATGCACGTCCTGCTCGTTTGGAGAGCCAGGAATTGAGCAAACTGACAAGTCCTTAATCCAATGATAATTCGTCTCGCCTCCAGTACTACCGGTAAAACTTAAATACACCTGTTCGGGCATCTGCGGCTGATCTTGAATATTATCGAGCTTCAAAATACTGACAAAATTATTGTTCGCGCCGTTTTCGTCCAGCTTACGTAGTACCTCGATACTTGGATTATCACCCGTTCCATCGATCAAGACTTTATAGGTATGTCCCGGTTTAGGGTTAAACACAGAATTTGGGTTTTGGTTCGCTGGCGAATCAATTGCAGGATCAAGTTCATTTGAAGCGCGTAAGAACTTGTAATTCGTTGAATCAGCCCCACGAACGCCAACCCGGTTAGGAACCAGTCGATCAAACCCGCCGGCTCGTCCCTCGCTGTTGCGCGAGAAGTTTCCGTACTCATCAAAACCGATACCAAGCCAACCGGCTTGAAAACCTGGCACACCACCATTACGTTGAGCGTAACCTAGAGAGCCACCATAACTGCCCGCACGAGGATTGCCATTACTAATACGACTCGCATCAGACAGTACTAAAGCAATACCATCTGCACCGGTGAAGCCTGGCGACTGCGAGCCCCAAGCGTATAGTTTAAACTCAATTTCAATGCGATGCCCTTTACCCGGAAATGCCTTCTGTAACGTTACCGCAGTCGCTCGATTATTCTGATTATCAGTCAGTTCTAAATATTGCTCATTGTGAGCTTCAACTAACTTAGGTGAGTAATTTTCGTCCTTGGAATAACTCAGCCAGTCATTGCCAAACACTTGCCCAGCCATATTCAATGAATAGCATTGATTGCCACTTGCTTGGCAAACACTCCGTTGGTCCATCAAGCGTTTTATATCGTTGCCAGATAAATAGCTATCAAACATTTGGAACTCATCAATAGCGCCATCAAAAAAGCGGTTACCATCCCCTTCTTTGTCCGCTCCTAACCGAAGCGAGCTATTGTTTGTTGTTGGTTTATCGTTAATCGAGGCGTCGATAATGACTTCGTTATCGACGGTTAATGTTTGCTTACCTGATTTAAAACGAGCGACGACGTAATGCCATTCACCATCATCAAACCGTTGCGTGCTGGTTAGGGAATGGACACCCCTTTGTCCTTGCCACCACCAGTTAATTTGACCAGAAGACGTTACGTGCAACTCGTAATTAGTATCTTTACTCACCAGAGTCATTAACCCGGAGTCTGGTGTCGTGCTATACCGAGCCCATAGCGCTATCGTATATTCGTTGGTCAAGTCCAGAACCGGATCATCGGGCAGCTCTATATACTGCTTGGCGGAGCGTTTAAAATATCCATACCCACACGTACCCATGCCGTTTTCGTCGACTGGTAAGGCAGAACTTGCGCTTGCTTGTTGCCATTCAAGTCCCTGTTTTGCTTGTCCATTGAGTAAATTCTTCGAGCCATCAAGCACGTCTGTATTTGTCGTCCATGGACCGTCATTCATTGACCACTGCAATATCGGCTGAAGAGGCGCTGCGGTGCCGACAGTACAATAGCCTCCACCTTGAATATCTACACCAGGTTGTTGATAGTTAATCTGTGCGGGTTGACCACAACCTGTCTGGTAAATATCACCTGCAGCGGCAAGGGCACCATTTACGATCGATGTATTCGCCTCGAAACAAACTAAAACCCAAGGTTCGCCGGCATTCGCAAGAAAAATATCGCCCGTTGCGTAGATATAGCCATTAATTCGCACATCGCGTTCAATGGTTAAATCGCCGTTAACGATCAGCATGAAATTATCAGCATCATCGTTCTGGTTTAATCGAGCGCCTTGTTCTATGGTCAGGGAACCATCAATGTATACCCGAGAAGTTGGCGCAGGTGCCTGGTAGTCTTCGCCTACGTTTGCAAATGAGCCTTGACGTAAATAATCGATGGGATCTAGCGTTCTTGGTAACTGCTGTCCGTATGGGGGAACATCGGGACGAATATTTACCAGACTATTATTTCCGGACGTTAGCGCTTGGTCCCAAATATCTGAACACTGTTTAAGCGTATCTACAGCTCCGCACGGGCGGCTACGATTAAAGAGTTGATTCACTTTTTGACTGGAATACACGCCGGTCGCCACTGTGACCTCATCAATTGAGCCGTTGACGCCATGGCCAGCAAATGACTGCCCGCCAATATATAAATTAGCACGGGATGACAGTGGGTTAAGCGATCTATTACTCACTCCAGCGGTTGCTTTAAGTACGCCATCAATATAGAGGTTAATATCGTCCGACTGCGCATCATAGGTTGCCGCTATATGATGCCAGTTGCCATCAAATACCTGTTGACCAGGTACCGAGACGTTGTGAATCCGGTCTAAACTATCGCGAATCTCAAAGTACAACGCGCCATCAGACACCCGTCTATAAACTTCAAAACGCCCGTTAGGTCCTTCGGTGGGTCCTTCACCATAAATCAATAGTGTTTGATATCGTTCGGACGATGAGCGTTGTGCTGATGCGCTGATATTAAACCACATTGAAAGACTGACACTTTCAGAAGCTGAAAGCTGCTGGGGTTGTGGAACTCTTACAAAGTCATCGCCCCCGAAACGCCCATAACGACACGTTCCGATATTCCCAGCAATCGCCGGCGAAAATGAACTCGTCGTAGGCTGACCGACAGCGGTTCCCGACAAGGAACTCGAAGCACTGTTAAGAACTTCGCCCGGCTCGCCTGTCCAACTCGATTCATCAAAGTGCCAGTCACCAACAAGTTGATACCCAACATTGTTTCCGCCTGTGCACGGTCCTTCATTTGCATTGATATTACAGGTTTCGTCGACATTGAGTGGTTTATTACCACAAGCATTACTCTGACTACTATCGGTACACTTTGCGTTGGCATAAGTACCGTTTATTTGACCATCGTTCCAAAGATCGCCATCGACATTTATGCTTCCGTTAATGACACCACTGCCATTATTTCTAATGTTTCCCTCAGCATCGACATTACCGTTGATAACGCGGTTGTTAATGAGATCCTTGTCAGTATAGAGGTTGCCATCGATTACACCGTCAGAAGTAATACTCCCGTTAGCAAAAATATCCGCTTTGATGGTTGATGAGGCATCTATCTTTACCGAATTCTGTGTTTGAAAGCGGAGCAACAGAGGAATTGACTGTTTGTTGTTAATAGTTGACTTAATGACGGTATTACCCGTAATGATAAGCTCTGCCTTAGAGGTCTTCTTGAACCTTATTTCATCCGAGCCATTCAGCGCGGTAAAAACACTCCCTGGACAAGTAATGCTCACTCCACCTGAATTTGCATTAACAGCGTTACACTGCTCAAAAGGCTTGTTCTTCTTCCCAATATCTTTTGGAAACTCATACTGTTCGGCGTGTGACACCGCAGAAGCCGCAAATAACGAAAACATCAGCAAACATAAACTCATCCGTCTCATTCTAATGTCCTCGCTTCCATTGCTAACACACGTGTCGTGACTTGTGCTCCGACTGTGCACTCTCCCGTTGCTATCAACCGATAATGTGTATCAGATTCGTAATTATCACTCATGCATTGAATACTAACTTCGCAGTTCTGCAGGCCCTTGGCATCGCTAAAATCCATAGACGTGTCTACGGCAGGGCAAGCTTGCATCTCGCTATCTAACGGGAATAATTGATTCATCCCCTGCTGCAAACCACTTTGCGCTGCGGTGAATGCCCGTGTGCCATACACCTCAGTTACAACACTTTCGTTACTGGTACGTAAGAGACCCGAAAGCGTTGCCACCAGCAGACTAGTTACCACGATCACGAATATAGCAACTATCAACGCACTGCCACGTTGTGATTGATAACTAGGGCGCATTGGGAATATGAACCTCTTGACTAAAAAACAACTGTTCATTATCTATACTATTAAATTGCAGGAACAGATGCACAATATTATTTTGCAACAGGGTGGTTTCATCTACTTGAAAAGCCGGCGCGTTATTAACTAAATTCGCCAAACCATTCCCCATTAGCGTGCCTGTGACACCCGCAAATCGCCCATTGGCTGGCGTAGGCTGCTGCTGCGACCAGCCATAATTAGCGTAACGATATATGTTTTGTCCCTCAACACAATAGCTGACGGGCGTTCGTCCGATATACAGTCGTTGACGCGGCGAACGCTGACCATAGCGCGCGTTGCTACTCGCCAACGTTAGCTCAGTCACATTGCCAGAACGAGTTGTTTGTGCATTGACCTGCTCGTATCGATTCGAATTATTGGCGTAAACATGATTAGTACGCGTCGCGTAAATATAGAGTCTGTCAGTCACTTCGATAACGGACCAGTTGGCCAATGAAACAAAGGTTAACGTATTGGGTTGGTTATTACGAAACGGTGCGTCGTAATAGGTACCTGCTACGCGTGTCGGGACAAACTCTAAACACTGTGTTGCGGTATTATTGCCGATATTTTTGGGAGTAACCCGTGCACTATTCGGTACCGAATTTCTCAGTTCTCGCGTTAAACGTTCGATCACAAATCGACTTTGATCGAGTACGCGTACTCGCTCGGCTCCACTGACAAACATCTGTGAGCCGAACCCCACGAACTGAAACGAGAAAATGGCGATAATTGCCAATAGCAAAATGACAATGACTAACTCAACGAGCGTGAAGCCTCTATTACGCATTACCAATTGCCTCTGAACGCCGAGAAGTCGATATTCTGCCCTTGTGGCGTAATGACAGTAACTTCGATACGCTTGAGTCTATCTGGTTGCTCGACCGCGACGCGCACCTGCAAACGAAACTGTCGATAATCGTCGGTCAGGTCATTCGCTAACGTATCAGCGACTTGGTTTCCCGAGAGTTCCAGGCAGTGATAGTCGTCCACATCGTCAAAGTTCTCTCGTGACGCCTCCTCTCGATAACTTGTATTACTGCAGTCACTGGGGATCGTCGTGCAACTCGGTCCACCTGTTTCGCCGCAACGAGCCTCGCCAACGGCACTAGAGCCGTTTTCATCAAAACGGCGCGATAGAATTTCATTAATCAAACTTTGACCCAGCTCGGCGGCGCGCACTTGCTGCCACGGATTAACGCTTTGTTTAAACAGCGGTCCCATGCCCGTCGTTACGACCAGCGTGATAATGCCCACGACAACAATGCCGGCGATAATCTCGATAAGCGTGAAACCACGCTGTGGCTTGAGCTCTTTAACAGCCATAGATATAACCTTCGCGGTTGATACAGACTGACTGACTTGCGCCACTGGTTTCGGTGAAGGTGAATCGGCACGGTTGTGCGCCGCTACAGACTAAGCCAGATTCATCACGGGGGCGACCCAGTGAGTCGAACTCTATTTCTGTCGGTAAAGCGACATTCGTGTTCGCGCTGTTGGTGACCGTAAACGTTTTTCCTTGAAAATCTGCGATTTGACGTGCGTCGTCGGGATCTAGGCTGAATGTCGAGGTGGCAACGCCACAGTTTGTAGAAGTCGCTTGTCCAAGAGAGTTGGGTTGCAAAACAACCGCGGTACAGACCAATGAGGTATTCTGCATTGATTTGAGCTGGCTATTACGCAGAATAGACAAGGTTCGCTCGCGTAATACTAAGCTTTCGGTGCCGCCCGAGCCAATGAATAACGGTGAGGCGCCAACCGCGAGAATACCCACCACTACTAAAACAATAATGAGTTCTACTAGGGTGAAGCCTTTCATAGGAGAGACCTTAGATATTCGGCCCGCCGAGACGGCGAGCCGAGATTCGACCATTAAAAGATGGTTGGATTAGTTGCCGCAGCCGCTAACGTCGATTGCGACTGTTGGTGGTGTGTCTGCACTATCGGTTTGTTGGTAAGATACATAACAACCGTTACCAGATCCATCGATATCTGTATAATCAGCAGCTTCGGCAGGAGATGACTCAGCAATAAACCCAGCAGGACCGATGTATATTGTCGCAGGAGTAGTTGAAGTATCCTCAAACCACTCCCAATCTTCCCCTTCTGCACCTAAACTAGCAGCTTCAACAATCCCATCAGCATCAGCTGTAGGATAGCCGTTAGCAATAGTTACATCACCAATAGCGGTAGAAAAGTCACCATCAACCGCCGCTTTCGCATAAACCGTTTGGTAAGCGCCTTGGATATTACCCTTCAAACCTTTAACTGCAGACTCACGAGCGTCACCCGAGAAGTTAAAGAACTGAGGCGCAGCAGTCACGGCAAGAATACCGAGCACCACAATAACGATAATTAGCTCGATGAGCGTGAAGCCTTTTTGATTACGCATGATTACTTTCTCCATTAAAAAAATATTCAGGTGCGGTGTTAGTTATTATTACTGAACACGTTTACACCACCATTCCTAGGGTTATATACAAACGAGTTTCCAACTGTCTGAAAGTCATTACCCGTGGGTAAAGGGCTAACTCCTTTTATCGTGTTCACTAAATAATAAACACAAACTTGATTGGCAGCCTGTCCTTGTGCTGCACTACCGTTCGGATCATCGGTTGCATACGTATAGTATCGATACTCATCGATAGAACCGCTATCACCTTCTGCCATCACGGTCGGTGACCCTTGCAAGATTGCGGTCATCACTGTACGGCAATCGGCATTGGTTAACGTTGCATCAGTTGTCGAACTATTATTACCACTCACCGGATAGCCGGTATCACCGTCGACATACACGGGAACACCATCCATCTGCAACTGAGCGCCTGCGCCGTTTGTGCCGCCTTTAGGGCGACCTCGTAGCTCCCACTCGCCACGTACGATGCCGACAGCACTGGCAAAACCACCCGCGACGCCTTCGATAGCAGAGTCTTCCGCATCCGCCGTCACATCGGTAAAGCGCGGCAGTGCCGATGCGGCGAGCAAGCCAAGAATCACCACAACGATGATTAACTCGATGATTGTGAAACCGTGTTGCCGTTTATCCATAGTCAGCGTCCTTTATCATTTCTCGTGATATTGTATAACGACATTTTTACAATTCATAGGTCAGATCCGACATTTTTTGGACGAATTTGACCTGTCTCAGCGTCATATACTTGCCACGGCTTTTCATTAATACTGAAAATACATCGATTGCCCTCGACCCTTGCAGTTAGCTGGCGTGGCACATCAGCAAGACGTTGCCAAAGTGTTACACAACCTTGTTGCACGGCAGGCCAGCCACGCGCATTCATTTGTATAATTTCTTCACTACCACTTATGTTAAGTGATACATGTGTCGGACGACCACGCCGCATCCATTCCGCCCGAGCCAGTAATAAGGTGTCATTAAAACGCCGCAGTTCCATATCTCGTTGTGTTTCTTGCCACCCATTGTCGTCGCTCGGCGCGAACCAAATCCATAACGCGACTGCGGATAGCACCAATACGCTGATTATAACAACAACGTTTTGTAACAAACTGCGAAAACTCTGCTCGCTTTGCGCTTGGCTTTTCATCCCCGCCCCTGATACGCATTCATCATATCCCACATCGGCGTGAAGATACCCAGCGCAAGAATTAATACTAACACCGCCACAAAACCAATCATGACGGGTTCAATACGCGCAGTCAGCGTTTTTAAATCGTAATCCGTTTCTCGTTCATAATAATCAGCGACCTCTTTTAACAGCGTATCGCTTCGACCCGTTTCCTCGCCGACTACGATCATTTGTAATACCAGCGGCGTAAAAAGCTTGGATTGTCGTGCGGCACGAGACAAATTCTCGCCACGCTCAATAGTGCGCCGAATGTCTAAAATTTTGCGCTCCATGTAGGCATTATCAACGGCTTCAGACACCAATGAAAGCGCCTGCGTTAAGGGGACTCCCGCCGACAGCATAACCGCGAAACTGCGTGCAAAGCGAGACAGTATCGAACGCTCAAGAATCGAGCCGATAATCGGCATTCTTAATTTCCAACGGTCCCAAAATAGCCGACCGGAAGGGCTATTCACATAGGCGCGCACAGCAAAAAACGCCGCCACCATTGCGACAAGCATCAACGGCCAGTACGCCACAAAAAACTCCGAGGTTCCCAGCAGTGCTCGCGTCGCCCAAGGTAACTCGACGTTAAAACGGCTGAACATATTGGCGAACGTTGGAATAACAAATATGTTTAAAACGAATAATGCAACCACAAGCGCAATCATCACAAAGGTCGGGTAGCGTGTCGCTGCCTTGATACGCTTACGCGTATCTTGCTCTTTTTCGAGGTAGAGGGCGAGTTGCTCAAATGACTCCTCTAGTTGACCGGTATTCTCGCCAACGTGCACGATAGCGACAATAAGACGTGAGAAGACTTTCGGATGTTGCGCCATACCTGCTGACAACGTGCGGCCGCGCTCCAATTGACTATGAACATCACGTAAGGCGCGCTCCAAGCGCTTATTTTGGGTGGTATCGGCGAGTCCCTCGATGGCGCGCAGAATGGGGATACCGGCATTGGTCAATGAATACATCTGACGGCAAAATATAATGAGTTGATCCAGCTCGACGCTCGGCTCGGTTAATGCTTTCAGTTGCATCCATAATGAACCTCTCGGCGCGCTCGCTTTACCGCCTTGAAGTTTGCCTTTACTAACCGCTACATCAACCGGGATCAGCCCACGCTGCATGAGTGCTTGCGCGGCACTTTTGGCATCATTTGCCTCTACTGTGCCTTGTTGAAGCGCGCCGGCTTTGTCTCTGGCTTTGTAGCTAAACTGCATGGTTAGTCATCACTCTCGCTACGTTGTGCGATTTCGCTTACGTTGGTAGCCGCAAAATTTTCCTCGACACTTTCTGCCAAGAACAATACTTCATCAATACTGGTAACGCCCTGCTTGGCAAAGTCCAGTGCAACATTGGCCATCGATCGGTAGCCCTGCGCATGTTTGGCCGCCTCAGCAAAGCGTTGGGTGTCCTCTTGCCGCAGAGCGTCCATCATCGCGCTATTCATCTCAAGCAATTCAAATACACCGATCCGACCTCGATAGCCCGTATGGTTACAGTTCTGGCAGCCGACACCTTTCTTAAAGGTTTGGTTGCAACTACCCTTTTCTAAATGTTCGAGAATCGCGCGCTGTGCCTCATCGGGCGTATCGTCATGCGCACACCGCTCACATACTCGCCTGACAAGTCGCTGCGCAATCACCCCCCGCAAGGCAGCCGCTACTAGGTACGATGGCGCCCCCATATCAATCAACCGCATTGCACTGGTAATCGCATCGTTAGTGTGTAGCGTCGATAACACCATGTGACCTGTAATTGCTCCACGTAGACCAATCTCTACTGTCTCGTGGTCACGCATCTCACCCACCATGATGATATCTGGATCTTGTCGAAGTGTCGTGCGCAACACGCGAGCGAAATCAAGTCCAATCTTATTACTCACTTGGACCTGCGAAATCCTCGGTAAACGATATTCAACGGGATCCTCGACAGTGATCACCTTCTTCTCTTCCGTGTTAAGTTCACTTAGAGCACCGTAAAGCGTTGTCGTTTTACCCGAGCCCGTTGGCCCCGTGACAAGTAACATACCGTGCGGTCGATGAATTAAATGGCGGACGCGCTTGAGAATATCAGGCGGCATACCAACTTGATCCAGCGATAAGATACCGCTCGATTGGTCGAGCAAACGCATGACACAGGCTTCACCATACTGCACTGGCATCGTTGATACCCGCACATCAATACTGTGCTTTTTGACTTTGATATTAAAGCGGCCATCTTGCGGTAGTCGTCGCTCCGAAATATCGAGCCCCGCCATTAGCTTTAATCGCAAAACGAGCGCATTAGCGATGTTCGTTTCATCAAGCACATTTTCCTGTAATACGCCATCGACACGCTGGCGAATACGCAGCATTTTTTGATCAGGCTCGATATGAATATCAGACGCTCGAACTTGTACTGCATCCTCAAAAATCGACTTTAATAACTTCGCGACGGTCGCATCATCGTCGTCGTCATCTAAGCTATCTGACCCGAGTGTAAAATCAGCGGTTTCTTCATATTCGGTTTGTAGTTGACTTGCGAAGGTTTCTATTTCTTTAGTGCGACGATATAGAGAGTCGAATGCCGATAAGAGCTCAGCTTCGGATACGACCGCTAAGGTCACTTCACGGGGCGATAAATGCTGAGTCACCGCATCGACCGCTGCGAGATCGGCGGGATCACTCATCCCGACTAGCGCACTTTCATCATTCGCTTCGATCACCAGCGCTCGATAGCGTCGTGCTTGAACTTCAGGTAGTAACTGAACATCTTTTGGATTAATTTTACGGTCAGCAACGCTGACACGCTCTAGTTTCAGTTGCTGAGCCAAAAAGTCGAGCAGTTGCTCTTCGGTAATGTAGCCAAGATCACTGAGCGTCGCACCCAACTTGCGCCCACTGATTTGCTGTTCTTTAAGCGCACTTTCGAGTTGTGCTTCGCTGATGACTTGCTCGTGAACCAGCAAGTCACCCAATCGCATTTTAAGACGAGGTCGCTTCATCTTGATCTACCAATAAGTTGAGTTGTTGCTCGATAAATTCGAGCGTGGGTGCATGTTGGATTAATTCTTTTGCTCGATTAAAGAAACGAATCGCCGCATCCTTTTGAGCCAATTGTTGCGCAGCTATTGCCCGCCCTAACCACCAACGCCCCTCTGTCGGTTGAGCCTGTGCCAGCGACTGATAACTGTCGGCCATTAGCGTCCACTGATTCAGTTGTTGAGCTAGCTGAGCCTTAAGCCGGTAATACTCCAAATGACGACTAGCCTGCGGTTGCGCTTGCTTAAGCATGGTCAACGCGAGTTGTGGTTGCTGCCGCTTATCGAGCATCTTAGCCGCGAGCAGTCTTAATTCATGGGCTTGGGGATTAACTTCCAAACCGCGAGTAAGCACGGCTAATGCTTCCTGCCAACGATTCCGGCCGAATTGTAACGCGGCCAATTGTCGCCGCGCTTCGATGTGGCCCGGATCGATACTGAGCACTTTCTGCCAATGTTTCACCGCTTCGCTCAATAAGCCTTGCTCGGCGGTCTGTTTTGCAGCATTTATTTCCCGCGTGATGACTTGCTCCGGTGACAGTTGTACCGTTTTTCGCACGAGTGTCGGCGTGGGCTCTACTTCGCTCTCAGGCACGGCTTCCTGCGCATCATCAACCTCCGTTGACTCTGTTGCTTGCGGCTGTTCTGTCCTAGAAGACGTGGGCGGTACTTGTGCAGTATGCGTCGAATGATCCGCTTTAGATTGCTCAGCCGCAGGGGAATGCTGTTCAACCGGTTGTTGCCTGCTCGATGATTGTGTCACCGCTTGCGCTTCAGTTTGCGTCTCGGTTTGCGCTGGACGTGCGAAATTATTAGTCGACTCAACTGGCTCCGGCTCACTCACTTTTGGCACCGGTTGAGGTGCATTTACCGTCTCATTTTCGACCCAGCGATCCCAACTTAGGGCGCCGAAAATTAATGCAATCACAAGTAGCACTACGGCAACGATTGCAACCACCCAAGGGGTACGCGAAGAGGGACCCGCAACAGCAGAACCGCTGACACTCTCTGCTTCGCCGGGCTTTTGACCGCGTTTATCTAAATCTTTTAATACCTTATTCAATATACTCATGCGACAGAGTTCCACGGCCACGCTGGATGTTCAAAAGTTAAACTAACGATCGCTGAAATGGCCACACACACCAGTAGAATGGACCAAATGATCAGTCTGACCATCGGCGAACGATAACGCGTATCTGACGTATCCTTCGTTGCCAACCTCAAATCCTTATGTGATAACTTTCGACGACCTTCGCCATAGGCTAATAAGAGCATTTTGTGCGCCAGCACATTAACGAGTCTCGGAATACCTCGACTACTCTCATACAAGGCTGAAACCAAACCTGCTGAAAATATCGGTTCCCCTTTATAGCCAGCAATGCGCATTCGGTGGCCGATGTACTGTGCAGTTTCTCGTGCGTTCATTGCCGTAAGTCGATGCGAAAACGAAATACGCTGCCTGAGCTGGCGAAAGTTATGCTGAGCTAGCCGTTCATCAAGTTCGGGCTGTCCGACCAAAATAATATGAAGCAATTTACGTGATTCAGTTTCTAAATTAGATAGCAATCTTAATGCTTCTAAACTATCTTCTGGTAGCGCTTGCGCCTCATCCACGATAAGTACCACTGCACGTCCCGCGTGGTTAATTTCGAGCAGTTTATCCTGCAGTGCGCGAGCTAAAGGATGCTCACTTTCAATATCCGCAGTTTCAACTCCAAGTTCTTGCGCAACAGCACGACGTAATTGATCAGGATTAAGATAGGAGTCTGGTACGTAAGCGGTGTAAAAATAATCGGGAATTTCTTCCAACAGACGGCGACATAGCAACGTTTTACCAGTACCGACCTCACCGGTCACTTTGATAAAGCCTTCACCTGTATTCAATGCCGTTAATACCACTTTAGCGGCTTGATCGTGACTCTTTAGCTCACAATAAAACTGCGTATTGGGCGTAATGGTAAACGGCAGTTGATTTAGCCCGTAGTGATACAAGTACATAGCGCGCCTGACACCTACTGATCATGCGCGATGTCTGGAAACCAGGTTTCCAACAATTCACGAGAGCGCTCTAACTCCTTCTGCCACGTATCGGCGCCAATAACTGTTGGCTTGATCAATATCACTAGCTCTTTTTTCGAGGCATCGTTACTCTTGTTCTTGAATAGGTTCCCCACCAGCGGCAGATCGCCGAGCAATGGTACCTTTTCTACGTTTTCCGACGTTGAGTTTTGCATCAAACCACCGAGTACAACGATCTCACCACTGCGCGCTCGTACAATCGTATCAGATTCACGAATATTACTGCGCGCCAATGGCAAACGCAGTGTTTCATCGCCAATCGTAATTACTTTTTCTTGTTCCTTCGTCTCAACGACTGACGGATGCACATGCAGTGTGACTTCACCGTCGTCACTTATTTGCGGTGTGACATCAAGCGAAATACCCGAGAAAAAGGGCGTCAAATCAACATTTGAACTCGTCAACGCGTCTTGTGTGACCGTGGTATTGGTCTGCGACGTTACATCCGTGACGTAATATTCGTCTTCACCAATCTTTATCACCGCCTTTTGATTATTTGATGCGGTGACACGCGGATTTGAAAGCACCTGCACGCTGCCTTGCGTTTGCAGCAATTCAAGAAAGCCGGTAAAGCGATTAGAGTTAAAGGTTAAACCGAACACACCATCCGCCGTCGCGGCAGCGATATCGTTAGGGACAGAGCCATTAAATCCGAAATCAAATCGCCCGCTCATGTTTAATTCATTCCAGCGAATACCCTGTTGATATTGGTCGCCTAGTGTCACTTCAACAATGCGTGCTTCTAAAATCACTTGTCTTTGTAAACGGGACTGTAAATTGTCGAGAAACTGACCCACTGCACGCAGTTTTGATGGTTGTGCAGTGACACTTACAAGCCCGGCTTGTGGCGAGAGCACGACGCTGCCATTACCGCCGACAATGCCTTGGATCATATCTTCCAAACTACCCCAAAGATCGGTTTCTGACTGCGTATTGACCGATGCGCCATTAGCGCCGCCGGCATTCATATTGCCGAAGTTCTGATTTTGGCCGCCACCGTTGAGACCACCTAATCCACCCATGTTGGATGAACCGCTATTATTGTAGCTGTTATTGTTTCCATAGGTATTATTGTTATTTCGCTCTTGGCTAACACCGCCGCTCGTAATTTGCGTTTGCGATAAGCCAAAGCGCTTCAACGAAAGATAATCGAGCGTAAAGGTTTGCGTGCGAACACCGGCAGGGTATACCTGGATCATACGACCATCGCGACGAATCTCATAACCATAGATATCGCTTATGACATCTAGCGTTTCATCGATAGTCACATCTTTTAGATCAAGCGAAATATCACCTGAGACATCTGGGTGAACTACGATATTGTACGGTGTATCCACTGTAAGACTGTAAAAAAATTGCTTTGCGGCCACGCCATCAGCCTGTAATACAAAGCGAGGTTCGCTACCAACGAGAGCACGGGATTCGCCTGTTTGGCGTTCTACTGACTGGTTCAAGAAAGCGGCCACATCATCCGGTACCGCTGATGATGCGGGTTTCTTTCCTTGCACAGGGGTATCTTGCTGCATCGCCTGATAAGCCTCGCGCGGTTTTTCATCGGGCTGATAGGCACAGCTCGTCAGCAACGTTGCCACCGCTGCTATCCAAAGCACTCTCATTGTTGATCTCCCTGAGATTCGATATTCTTTATATTCAATGGCTGAAATAATTTAAGTATTCGTTGAACCGAGCCATTGCTTAAGGTAACACTGTTCGAACCGATGTCCGCGACACGAAACCCTGCAATAGTGTCACCGAGACTTAGCCATTGATTGTTTATTAAGGCACGCTGCGACGTAGCCGAGACAACGACTTGCGCTAATACTAAGTTCGTATCCTGCTGAGAGCTTACCCCACGCCCTGCAGTCCAACCGTAAGGCCGAGTTGGATCTTGAGCTTGTGCTGTAAATGAAGCGACTGATACGACGGTCGCCAGTAGCCACGTCAAACGATAAGGACTAGTTTGCACCGATAAACTCCTTATCCATACTGATAATACGCCATGCGATACTCAGTTCAGCTTCGGGATAGCTATCCACACGATAATTAAACTTCAGCCATTCAACTTCAGGAAACTCAGCTTGAAGTTGCTCTGCATAGCCCATGATATGTTCGAAGTCACCCTTGAATACGGCATCGACGCGATGCTGATACAAAGCACCACTCTGCTCATCTGTGATGCGTTCAGGCTGAGGTGTCGTCAACGAAACAAGCTGCATGTCATCAGGATAATTCAATGCGGCGCGTAAAAAGGCTTTCCGTTGTGCCGCGCCTAATACGCTATAGCCGCTTGCGCGCTCTATTAGTTGCGTCAAACGCGCCTGCTTACGTTCAATATCATCACGAATCGGCTTGTTTACATCTTGTTGTAACTGTGACTTCAATTGCTCGTTCAACGCGCGTACTTGGCTCAACTGCTGAGCCAACTGTTCGGTTCGTAATTTGCTGGAATTCATTGCTTTAATGTTTGGAAGTAATAATGTACTCCCCATATATACAGCAATAAGCACCCACACTAATATCGCAATTAAAATGCGTCTATCCCGAGGCTGTTGCTGAAACCATTGATTTAATTGTTGCCAGCGCTTATTCATCTGAACCTCGCTCACTCGCTAGGCTAAAGGTTTGATTGTCTTGTTCATCTTGAGACAAATCGACCACTGAGAAGCGACTATTCTTGAGTACAGGCTTTTCTTCAAAACGCGCCATCCACTTCGGAATGAGGTGCCCCTTTATGGCTTTACCGTGCAAGTTAATCCGACCCTCTTCAATGCCAAACTCGGTTAACCAGAGTCCATCCATATCAATGGCGCTTAATTCGGACATCAACTGCTGAGGCGCGATCAATTGACGCGATTCGAGGTTAGTGAGCCGCTCGTTAAGCTCCATTTGCTGTTGGATCTGACGAGATAATTTATCCGACTGATCGACCAATTGTTGATTGGGGCTTTTCTGCTGAACTTGCGCCTGTAGTTGTGTTTGTTGCTGCTGCAACTGCTGTAACTGCTGATTCATCTCATCAGCGGTCGCTTGCCGTTCGCTGGCTAAGCTCTTTAACACTATCCACACAACAAGTAATAAAATAGCCAGTGCTACGGCTACCACTAAACTGCGGGCAAGCGAGAGTCGGAGAACAATGGGTTTGAGTTCGTCGGTATATAAATTTATGAACTGCTTCATTGTGCCGTCCCCTCTACCCGTGAGGATAAACTAGCACCCAGCGCTTCTAAGTCCGAGAAGTCTCCCTCACACAGCTCGCTCATCCAGCTCGGATACTCAAACAACTCAACATCAGCTGCTAGCAAGTCACGCAATGATTCTGCCATGGCCTCTCGTTGTGGACCGGCTATCGCTAACACAATTCGGCGTAGACTCGCTTGACGGAGCTGCCCTTCATAGTAATCCATCGAGCGCTGTATTTCTGTCGCCAAAGGTTCCAAGGCGCCGAGTTCAATCTCTTGCGCTGAATACTTAGACAAGTCTCGGACGCCTCTCAGTTCACGTGTGAAAACCAACGCTCCAGCGCGATATATTTGCACCACGTAGCGACTTTTACTCAAACCGTAAAGCACCAAGCAAGCATTTTCGGTCGTTTGAAATAAATTCTTCAACACCATTTCACTGACAGTAATGCTATCGAGTTGCCACGACTGCGAAGCGACCGCCTCAACGATTTGACTCAGCAATGTCTTGGAGGCAACAACGGCCGTTATTTTATCTTGTCCACTCGCATTTAATGGCAGATCGTAATAATCGGTCACCATCTCATCGGGACTCATATCGGTCAGCTCATCTAACTGAAACCGTAAACTTGCGGCAATATCCTGTTCAGGTACGTCGGGACGTTCAACGGTGGTTGATTGGTAATGAGCGGGCTGCAGTACAACATTAACGGGGGCATGCTCTAAAGACAGTTTTTTATAACGTTCGTTAAGGGCATTTAACGCATGATCAATGTGATTATTTTTGATCGTTTCAACATCATTCACGATCAACTCAGGCTCTTGCTCTGTTTTTATTTTAAGGACAAGGAAACGAAGCTCAGTCGCATCAATACTGACTACAAGCTGATAATTTGAAGCGTTTTTTTTCCCGAACAAAAAGCGCACTGAGCATTCCTTTGTTTATTTTTTGTTTATGTTATCAAACCTCATACGCCTTTTGGAACAAAAATGCGCGTTATTTCCCCGTTTTTTGATTTTCCTCTCACTAATCTAAAGAAAAACGTTTCACCGTTTGTTCAAGTTTTGCCGCCAGTGACTGCAAGGTGTGCGCAGTACCGCTTGAATGGCGTGTGGCTTCTTGGTTTTGTTGTGCCATGCCGGCAAAACGCTCGACGGTTTCGGCTACTTCATCACTGGCGCGATTTTGCTCCTTCAGCGCCTCGCTAATCTCTTGTACGACCTGCATCACGTCATTAAAACTGTCGCGTATCCGTCTCATTGCTTGTCCAGTCATGTCCGCAAGTTCGACGCCTTCCTCGACTTCATTGACACCATGTTTCATTTGCTTAACGCTACTTTGCGTACCGCGTTGAATCTCTCCAACCATGTGTTCAATTTCATCAGTTGATTCTGAAGTACGTTGTGCCAGGCTTCTGACCTCATCTGCTACAACTGAGAAACCTCGTCCTTGGTCACCCGCACGAGCCGCTTCAATCGCTGCATTTAACGCCAGCAAGTTTGTTTGATCAGCGATACCCTTGATAACCGACACAATATCGTTAATTTTCTCTGACTGAGCATCAAGTTCAGTCAGTCGTTGTGAAGCCTGCGTGACAGCTTGGTTAATACGATCCATCGCTTGTGTCATCTGCTCAATGACCGTACTGCTCTCGCGGGCTTCCTCACTCGAGCGATGAGCAATACTTCGTGCTTGCTCAGCATTGTTTGACACCTGCTCAATACTCGCACTTAATTCTTGTATCGCAGTCGCAACCGAATCAGATGCTTGTGTTTGTTCATCCGAAGATGCCGACAATTGTTCGGCGGTACTCGCCACCACGCCGCTGGAGTCATTCAGCTCATTAACGGCGTGTCGGATGTTATTTAGCATCGCTTTCAGCTTGTCTTGCATCGACTTTAAAGTCGTGAGCACCTGCGCTATTTCATCCTTACCGTCCGTGGTAATTCGATAGTTTAATTGCCCGTCGGCAATGGCATCAATCGCCTGTTGCGCATCGGCCAAGCGATTCTGAAGTTGCTTTTTGAATGTCCAAGCCGAACCAATGGCAACAAGTGCCACCACTAAACCACCCAATAATGTTGTCCATTCCGCCAATAGGCTCGCCTGATCGGCCTCCGCATGGCGTTTCGTGAGCTGCGTGCGCTCAAAAGCGATAAAGCTATCCATTAACTCACGCATCGCTTGCATGTCTTCGCGGCCACGGCCTTGTTTTACAAGATATGCAGCCTGATCTAAGCCCATCGCACCGGGACCGTATTGCAACCGTATCGAAATAACCGGCTCCATAGCCTCTTCGAGCCAGCGTTGATACAGCTGATTAAACTCCTCTAAACGTTTGAGTTGCGCCGATGAGCTCTGGCTGAGCTGTTTTAGCTGTTCCCATGATTTAGACAGGTGAGCCTTTCCTTCATCATAGGGCACCTTGTCCTCGTCGTTTCCACTGATGACATAGCCACGTTGACCACTTTGAATCAGCAATAATTGCTTAACCAAATCTTCCGCAACAGTAATAACAGTAAACGTTTGCTCTGCTTGAGAAGTTGTGTTTACGAGTGATCGAATACTGAATAGCGTCGTTGTGATCAATACAACGAGGACTAGGAGGATGGCAGCAAATGCCGTGTACAGCTTGTGGGTTAGTTTCATGGGCTTGACCAATACCAAAATTAAGAATACTTAATCTAGTATCGGTCAATCAAAAGATAACTTCAGCCCTGAGAAATGTCATAGTAAACTCAGGGCTGCGGTCAAACGCGCTTATTATGAACGCTTCCAGTGCAACGTTTGACCGGCATAGTAAGGCACAATAGGCCCTGTTGCGGTTGCGACTTGCTCAGGTACTTGCCAAGTCTCCTGCGTTAAGGTTAAGCGCTCTTCATTCAAGGGTAGTTGATAAAACTGTGCGCCAAACACCGAACTAAAATTCTCTAACTTATCAAGCGCATCGTGCTGACTAAAAAACTCCGCGTAAAGCTCAATTGCAGCAGGGGCCGAATAACAGCCTGCGCAGCCACATGCGGTCTCTTTGTTGGCTTTTACATGCGGCGCGGAATCTGTTCCTAGAAAGAATTTGGCACTCCCCGATAAAGCCGCATTTTGTAAACGCTCCTGATGCTCACGACGTTTTAAAATCGGTAAGCAATAGTTGTGCGGACGCACTCCACCCACTAACAGATGATTGCGATTCATCAACAAGTGCTGAGGCGTTATCGTTGCCGCCACATTGTCATGAGCCGAAGTCACAAAGTCGACCGCATCACCGGTAGTAATGTGCTCCAAAATCAACTTCAGCGCAGGAAATTGCTGAGTAATCGGGATCAAATGACGCTCAATGAACACCTTCTCGCGGTCAAAAATATCGATATCGGCGTCGGTCACTTCGCCATGAACCAACAGCGGCACACCGTGCGCCTGCATCGCTTCGAGTTCGGGGGCTAAAGCTTCGACTGATTTTACGCCAGAGGCTGAGTTAGTGGTTGCGCCTGAAGGATAGAGTTTAAAGCCGATGACTTTGTCTTCAGCGGCTGCTTTTTTTACTTCCTCGACCGTCGTTTCACCTGTTAGATAAAGTGCCATACGAGGATCAAAGCGCTGATCCGCGCCAAGATGAGCCATGATGCGTTCACGATAACTTAACGCAGCAGACACGGTTGTCACCGGGGGGACTAAGTTGGGCATAACCACCGCACGGTGGAACACTTCAGCAGAATGCGGCACTGTAGTGGCCAGCATTTCTTCATCGCGCAAGTGCAAGTGCCAATCGTCGGGGCGGCGGATCGTAATCGAGTTCATCAAGTTACCTCATCGGAGCGAATACACACCCACTAGTATACTGCGTTCGTCAAGTCAGCAACAGAACCTCGTTAACGAATACCCATCGCTTCTTTCCAATGGGTTCTGCAACACGATATATAGCGGTCGTTACCGCCAATCGCAATTTGTTGGCCCATCTTTACTGCATTACCGTGCTCGTCCACCCTAAGCGACATCGTTGCTTTGCGTCCACAGTGGCAAATCGTCTTCATTTCAACCAGTTTATCTGCGACAGCGAGCAATACCGCGCTACCAGGAAACGCATCACCAAAAGCGTCGGTACGGATGCCGTAGCACATGACCGGAATATTGTGTGTATCGACGACCGTCGTAAGTTGCCAAACTTGTTGTTCCGTTAAAAATTGCGCCTCATCAAGCAACACACAATCAATCCGACGCTGATGATACTGCTTTAAAATCAGTTCAACGAGATCACAGTCCTGCGTAAACTGGAGGGCATCACGCGCTATACCTAAACGTGAGGCAATTTTCCCCTGTCCTGCGCGGTTATCAATCGCGGGGGTCATGAGTAACACTTGCTGCTCACGCTCTTCATAGTTATGTGCCACCTGTAATAACGAGGTGCTTTTGCCGGCATTCATCGCCGAATAGGTAAAATAAAGTGATGCCATAGTGGGATTCTTTTTATTATCCAAGTCAATTCTGTGCCAAAATAATGCCAAGCAAATGTTACCGAGGAGTTTTCGATATGCAATACCCTGCCGATTTTATCAAGGCCATTCCTAAAGCTGATCTTCACTTGCACTTAGATGGTAGCTTACGTGCATCAAGCCTCATTGATATGGCTAAACGCGCCAGTATCGAACTCCCCAGTTATACAGAAGAAGGGTTATTTGATCAGGTTTTTAAGTCTCACTACAACAATTTAGGTGAGTACTTAAACGGCTTTCAATATACCTGTGCAGCGCTCCGCAACCTCGAAAACCTCGAACAAGCCGCCTACGAGCTTGCTATCGATAACCAGGAAGAAGGTGTCAACTATATCGAGGTTCGCTTTGCCCCTCAGTTATTAATGAATCCAGCTGCAGGTGTGACTTTTGATACCATCATGCATGTGGTCAACGATGGTTTAAAGCGAGCTAAAAACGAATACAACCAACAGCCGAGTGTGCAACAAGGCGAAAAGCCACCCTTTGACTATGGCATCATCAACTGCGCCATGCGCATGTTCGGTAAGAAAGGTTTCTCACCCTACTATACTCAGCTCTTCCAACATCTACGCGACTTTGAACCGATGCAAGTGATTCGCACGGCGGCGATGGAATTGGTACGCGCCAGCGTCAGAATGCGCGACGATGAAGGCTTACCTATCGTCGGTTTAGATATCGCAGGACAAGAAATCGGCTATCCGGCAAGCCAGTTTAAAGATGTGTACGAATACGCCCATGAAAACTTCTTGTTAAAAACGGTACACGCGGGTGAAGCCTATGGCGCGGAAAGTATCTTCGAAGCGCTCACGCAGTGCCACGCGGATCGTCTAGGTCATGGCTATTCGTTATTCTCGCCTGAAATGACCGAGGATCCGTCGATTGAAGATCCTAAAGCGTATGGCGAAAACTTGGCTTCATATATTGCCGACCGCCGTATTGCTGTTGAGGTTTGTCTTACCAGTAATCTGCAAACCAATCCAAGCATCGGTGGTATCGAGAACCACAACTTTAAGCATATGCTCGATAACCGTCTAGCCACGGTTATTTGTACGGATAACCGACTGGTATCGCGCACGACCGTCAGCAACGAATATCAATTAGCTGTCGATAATTTTGATATCTCGCTAAAACGTCTAAAAGACATGGTCGCCTACGGTTTTAAAAAGAACTTTTTCCCAGGCGACTATGTGGCTAAGCGCGAGTATGCGAAGAAAAACTTAGCTTACTTTGATCGTGTAGTTGAACAATTTGGACTAAAAGACGCCAGCCACTCTTGAGCGGGAACAGGATAAGCGAATAAATACCCTTGCATAACAATCGTGGGGCAGCGCTCGGTCAAGAAGCGCGCCTCACGCTCTGTTTCAACACCCTCGGCAATCATGCGTAAGTCCAAGTGCTCACCTATCGAGAGAATGGTTTCAACGAGCGCATCATGCGTCGCTTTCTCACCGATACTGCGGACGAAGCTTTGATCGATCTTGAGTTCACTCACCGGCAGTTTTTGTATATACGCTAAGGATGAGTAGCCTGTACCAAAGTCATCGATAGAGAAACGTATACCCAGTTTGCTTAACTCGCGCATGACTTCGATGACTTTCTCTGTGTCTTCTATCAATACCCCCTCGGTGACCTCGATCATCAACTGATGGGGTTTAAAATGATAGTTTTCTAGTAACTCACTCACTGCATGAACTAAATCGCCCCGAACAAAATGTCGGGCAGAGATGTTCACTGACAGTGCATCAATGTGATGCTCAGCCATTTCTTTTGAGGCGAGAATTTGTGCGGCACGCTGCAATACCCAACTGTCAATCGATAGAATCAAATCTGAGCGCTCAGCAATCGGTATAAATATGCCCGGGCTAATGAGTCCCTGATCCGGGTGATGCCACCGTACCAAACCTTCGGCACTGACCACTTTGCCCGTCGCATCCACTTGCGACTGCAAATATAAATCAAGCTCATCGTTTTTTATCGCATGCCGTAGCATTCTCTCGACATCGAATTGCCGCTTAATTTCCTCTCCGTATTGCTGACGATAGACGGCGAAGTGATTGCCCCCGTATCGTTTTGCCTTGTGCAGGGCTGTTTCGGCACGACGTAACAATTGTTCTGCATTACCACCTTTTTGTGGATAGACGACCGCGCCTATGGTTGCTGACATGGTTAGTACATCATCGTCTAACTGAATCGGCTTGCGGATGACCGTGAGCAACGCCTCGCAGGTCTCATAGAGCTTCTCTTTGACCACTTCGCGTTTAGAAACTTGCGGAGGGAACAGAACAGCAAACAAATCAGCGCCCAAATGCGCGAGCTGCAAGCCCTGTTGTTCCGTCCACTGCTTCATTCGTTCAGCAAAAGATTGTACCAAGCGATTGCCAAACTCATGACCACGCGCATCATTAATCTGTTGTAATCGATCAATGTCGACGAGTAGCAAGTTGCCCAACTCACCCTCTTCTAATGATACAAGTACTTGGTCGATGATCTGAGTGATATGCAAACGGTTGGGTAAACCGGTCAGCGTCTCGTAATAAGCCATATAGTGAAGCCGTTGCTCATCGGCTTTACGCTCGGTAATATCGTCTTCAACCGCAATATAGTGAGTACATTCGCCTTGTTCGTTATAGACCGGCGTAATAATTGAATACACCGTATAAACTTGTCCATCTTTGCGTTGGTTAAGCAACTCACCGCGCCATGTTTTCCCTTGGTTTAGGGTGTCCCAAAGCTCCTGATAAACCGATTGTTGCGTCAGACCTGACTTGAGAATGCGGGGATTACTGCCAACGAGCTCGTCTCGTTGATAGCCGGTAATCCACTCAAACGCCTTGTTCACATACTCAATTTGGCCTTTGGCATCGGTAATGATGATGCACTCATTACTTTGATCTACGGCAGTTTCTAGGTTTTTAAGTTTCGACCAATGCGCATGACGCTCGGCAGCGATCGCCTCAACCTGACGCGCCAGCGCCGCGATATCATCCTTGCCGCGTACGTCAATAGCAACACGTTGTTGCTCATCCCGCATCGCTTGCACACCGGTTTGCATGTAGCCAAGCCGTTTACTAATACGGTAATTCAGATATCGGTGCAGAAGTGCAACCAACAACAGCACGATAATGAGCTGAATTGTCAACGTGGTAATACGTGACTGAGCCACACTCCAAAAGGTATGCTTTTGCTCGAACGCGATCATGAGTGAGAAAGGTCGAAATTCAGGAAAGTCCGAAGATACCGTCAGCGGCACGTAAACAATCAAGCGACCTTGGTCCTAAACGTGATGTAGCGTGATATCGCTGTTTGCATTGAGTTCATGCCAAGTTTGCGGCGCGATATTCAATGCTTGATATAAAGGTTTATCAAGCCAGTGATGATCAGCGGCATACTCGATACGCCCCTCTCTATTATAGATAAAAGCAGCTAGGACATTGGGTTGCTCGAGCAGTTGGGAGAGAATTTCATGCAACAAATCCGTACGTTCATAACGAACCACGCGGTCGAACGTTGCTTGCATCATGCGCGCTGTAGTTAAAACTTCTTGTTCGACCACGTGTCTGTTTTCAGTTGTCTGTTCCGTAATCGTGAAGGTTGCTAAACTGACAAACATAGCAATACCGACAAAGCCCACTAAGAAAGAAATCTGTGTGCTTAGCCGTTGAAAAAACTTGATCGCCGTCGCTGTCATTGTAGCGCTCCATCGCTGAAAACAGATATTAAATATCATTAACGCGAATTATGCGGCTTCACTAAATTTAATCAACACTCAGCGGTCTTTTTTCTTCATTAACTGCCAAAGCGCGTCGCAACAAACTGATTCAAAGCCTTATGCACGACATAACACACCATCATTGCCGCAATAATAGCGACCAAGGTACTACTAAGCCGGTAGAGACCTGAATACACAAGATCTTGCGTAGGTGATAAGTACTGCCCAAAAAGAATACCTAACGTTGTGAGTGCACCAAAGCCGACGCCAGCGCCGGAAGCCTCAAGCACATGAAGTCGAGCAAACAACATCACACCAACCCAAAATAAGGGCACAATAAGCCATAATGCGTCGTACCAATCATAAAGTAATAGCTGTACTGAAAGCCCAAACATGACACCGATCAGCGTGCCCATCGCGCGTTTACGCGCGTAAGTCAGCGCCCCATTCCAATGCATCGGGAATAACACCAAAATAGTGGTTGCTTGCGCGGATATTGAGTCTTGCAAATCAAACAGCTGAAAGACCAAAAATGATAGGGTTGTCACCGTGGCACCCAAAATCGCCTCATGACGGACACGGTTGGATGATTTTTCGGGGGCTACGGGAGGCGCACTGGGCTCCGCTTTGTTGGGAATTAATGTATGCATCATAAAAGCAATAACGATAGCCAACAATGACGCGAAAAAGTTACTCGCAATGAGGTTATTGACGTCAGTATTTGGATAGCTCGCATAGTGCAACATGATGCTTAGCATCAACACGCCATTGGCACCAAATAGAAACGCAGTGCCGCGTGCCATAAAAGCAAAGCGATACAGAAACAACAAAAATGCGACCATCGTCATGAGTACCGGGTGCCCACCTAATAACTGCGCCACGATACCGACTTCAATCCCACACATGACTGATGCTGCCAATAATTGGCGCGCCACATGTCCGTTAATGACCGGCACTAAACCCAGCAAGAGCATGGGTAGTACGGTAAAGAACACACCATAGGATAAGTCAAACAGCGTGGTGACTAAGAAGCCAATGGACGCCCCGAAGGCAATGCGCAAGCATTGCCGTAGACCATTTTCAGTTAATCCGAGCGGTTTCATACGTGCTCCACGCTAGTAAATATAATGTAACCAACCCAGTAGACGCACTTGGGCTTGTGCAACGGCGGTTTTAAAGCGGCTATCGGGCACAATTTGTACCGTTGCCTTAGCGCCCGCTGGACGGGTGTTATCAATACCTTTGGCAAGGCTCAGGTGCACACGCATACGTTGGGCATCACGCACCCAGCGGTTCGAGTTAACCGGCTGTGCGAGTGTGCCATCCGCGCTCAACTGACCTGCGTTAACACCGGCATCAACGCTATCGATCGTCGCCTCATAAACGGTACCTGGCTCGGCATCAAAGACAACCAGTGCGCGCTGACCTTTTTTTACATGGCGCAAATTCTTTTCCCTAAAATCAGCTACAATATCTGCTTGAGGAGATACCAATGCGAGTAACGGGTTACCTTGACGAGCATACACACCTTCGCTGAGTTTTAAGTTACTTACACGACCCGCGTGTTGCGCACGCACTGTGGTATAGCTCAAGTTCAGCTTGGCATTATCGACCGCATTTTTAGCCTGTTGAATAAGCAGGTTGTGGGCATTGTCTGAGTCACCGCGCTGAACTTTGAGGCTCTCCAGTTGCGATTTAACCGCATCAACATTTGCTTGTGCTTGCAGCGCCGCGCTCTGCGCCTGATCAAACGCTTGCTCAGATGTACTGCCTTCTTTCACTAAGTCTTTGATTCGCTGCGCCTCACGACTTTGCTCATCAGCAGTCGCTTGTGCTGACTTTAGCTTTGCTTGAGCAGCACGAATTTGTGCATCCAGTTGACGGTTCGACTGTTGTGCTTGCTGCAAAGCTAATTCAGCTTGCTGTAGCTGCAAACGGAAAGGTCGAGGATCTAGCGTAAATAAAGGATCGCCCGGTTCCACATACTGATTATTGTCAACCAACACTTGCTCTACCGTACCGTTAACCTGCGGCGCGACCTGAGTGACTACGCGAGTCACCATTGCTTGCGGCGTAAGCGGTAACGCTAAATCGGCCCAGAGAAAATAAGCAAACAATGCGATAAAGCCGATAAGCGCACGCTTAACCCACTTTGCGAATTTTTCATCAGCTGTCATTGTGTGTCACCTCCTTGCTTATCGTCTCGCTTCTTTTGTTCACTGCACATTTGGTGGGCGTTACGCGAAATCACAGCTAGTACATGCTTAACCGTTTCAATGTCTTCGTCGGCAATGTCAGCCATCAGCGTACGACGTACTTTTAGGATTTTGGCTTCCATTTTTTTCACCAACGCATGACCTGCATCGGTTAGGTAAACTCGCTTCGCACGGCCATCGTCTGGACATACGCGCCGTACAACAAGTGACTGTTGCTCTAGCTGTGTCAACGTTCGCATTAATGATGCGAGTTCTATTTCCAACGCCTCTGCCAATTGCTTTTGACTTGCGCCATCGCCGATTCGCACCAGCTTCCACATCGCGCTCCAGCGTGGGTAAGTTAAACCTAAGGGTGCAAGTTCACGGTCGGCGACAGATTGCCATTGTCGTGCCACTCGGCCCAAACGTTCGGGCACGGACAGTTGTTTGAGTTGCTCTTGCGAGAGTGTCATAACCTGATCTCATTTAGTTAGCTTGCTAAGTATATTAACAAAGTTAGCATGCTAAGTAAATTAAGGTGGTTTCGATGGGTCTAATCGGAAAGACAGATACAAAAAAGCCCTCGAGTGAGGGCTTTCGATAAACAGCGACTGAAGTCGTGACCTATACTCGTTATCTGAAACAAAATGTCGAAAATAGGGTCAGCATAGTTATATAGCCGTTTATTTTAAGAAGAAAACTAACTGACCTCATTTTGTTTTTCACCAAAATTTGTACTGAATGTATATTAATAGCTTAATTTTAGCTTTAAAGCGACTCAAAGCTAGCATTTTTCAACATTTTTTAATCAAGCAGAAGCTTGTTGGCAGCCATGATTAAACTTTACGCCTAGGTAATACCAATGAAAAGCGAGGGGTTGAACATTTAGAGGACTGATATATCTCTGTGCCCCCTGAGTCTTTTCAGTATCATTTACTTCAACGACTGTTAAGACCCTTTACTAGTTATAAGGCAGCTTTTTTAGGCATGGCGAAACCTGACCATACATAGCACTCTTAATCTCTACAGTAATGCGCCCCTTGATGTTGTGTTGAGGGGTTGAGTCGTTTAACGTCAGTTACATAATCAGAAGTCAAAGTTAGATAGGTTTTTCAAGTTAGAGCGTAACTAAGAGTGCAAAAAGTTGCGTTTTTATTTAAGGGGTTGCAAGATAAGGAGTTAAATTTTTTAGTAGGTACCTAGAAACCTCAAACTGTCATCTCATCAATTTCAAAAATACACACAGCATAAACACTCCAAATAACTAGGTAATAGTGCGAGCAAAACTCAAGGAACATTGAATGTCAAACATCTCTCTTCTAGCATCTGCTGCGATATTCAGGTCACTGTATGACAACAAAAAGGATATTTATGACGTTATTTCTGATTTTATTCGAGCATACATTCTTCTCAATGCAAAGTGGGCGTTTAACTCAACCGAGTGCACTAAAGGGGTAAATGATACTTTTGGATTTAACATCCCTGAGGCAATAATTAGGTCTTGTTTAAGAAACAGATTAAAAAGCAATGACGAGTTAGAACTCAAAGATGGAATATTCATAGTTACCAACCACTTCGACAAAAGCAATGATATTCAGTCTAAATTTAGAGACTCAAACCACGAGTTTGAAGAAATAAAGAAAAAGTTAATCGCTCATACCTTAGAGCACGCTGTAGTGGAAATAGATAATGAGAAATTAATTAGCAGCCTCCAGAATTACTTGCTTAATAAGAGCATCCCCGAAGAGTACGCGGGTTATATAGCTCATTTTATACTAAAGAATGAGGATAATTCTGATTTCAAAGAAAAGCTAAATAGAATTGAGGAAGGATTAATTTTATACGCGGGAATACAGTACTCTCCAAACCTAAATGAATTAGGACATTGGAAAGGTGATCTGACTGTATTCCTAGATACAGAGCATTTATTCAGTGCAACGGGATTGAATGGTGTCTTATATAAGCAGGTATTTGATGACCTCAACACGTTAGTGCACGATGTAAACTATGCCAAACGAAAAAGAGGGAAAATATCGTTCAGGTATTTTCCTGACACGAAAAAGGAAGTCGATTCATTCTTCTACGCAGCTGAAAAGATTCTAGAAAACAATTCTAGTATTGATCCCTCAAAGACTGCAATGCTTAATATCGTTAACGGCTGTAGCTCAAAAAGCGACGTTTTAGAGAAGAAATCCAAATTTGAAAGCGACCTTGCGCGTCTAAAAATACTCCCAGAAGAATTTCAAGACTACTACGAAGACCCTGACTTTAATGTTGAAAGCGCTAATGGTATCGACGGATTACACGCTAAATATAATGGAGAGTTTGACGCACATGTATTTTCAGATATTCTCAAAACATTTACAAAAATAAACTACTTTAGAAAGGGTATAAGTAAAGCACCCATAGATAATGTCTCAGCAATTTTTTTAACCGAAAAGTGGTTGATTCGTTCGATCGCATTCTCTGAAGAAGTACATGAAGGGAAAGGATTTGTTCCCTACGCAACAAATATTGAATTTTTAACAGAGCGACTGTGGTTTAAGTTAAATAAAGGGTTCGGGAAAAACACTACCCCTCTATCATTTGATGTAATAACTAAAGCTAAAGTGGTTATTTCATCGCAATTTAACAACAGAATTTCAGATGAATATACCAAGCTTAATAATAAATATAAAAACGGTGAGATTGATGAAGAAAGCACAGCTCTACTAATAGCAGAGCTTAGACAAAAGTCCTTCAACCCAGATGCAATTGATTATGGTCGACTTGACGAAGCTATCAACCCGGTCAGTGATGCATTAGTTGAGGATGCATTAAGGGAGAAAGCCTCCTTGCAGTTGCAAGCTAAGGAGGGCATGGACGCGAAACACGAGTTGCGACAACTAAAAATAAGTAATAAAAAGAAAAGTGCTGAATCAATTAAAAATACAGTTCTCTTATATTCTAGAGTTACTAAATTTTTCATCTATGCAATAGTTCCAGCCACTATATTTTACCTACTAATCATTCTTTATGATCCAAATGATACGGTACTGTCCCTTGTTTTCGGGACGACAGGCCTTGTAGGATTTATTCTTGCTTTCGTAAAGCGCAGAACCATTAATGGCGTCATACGCCGTTATGCGAGAAATTCCTTTCGACAAAGACTTAACAAAAAATTTCAGCGTGTAAACCGCTGAACTAACCATTAAGCACAAGATATGACAATACACGAATTAGAACTTCTTGATAATGCGCTTGACAGCATGTCAGAAGCTTTGTCGAAATTTGAGGAGGCCGACGCAGGTGATCACAGGGCTTACAAGTTTGCCGTCCTTCACATGGCGCACTTCATTGAATTGATGTTTAAGCACCACATCGCGTCGAAACACCCGTTGTTGATTTATAAAGATCCTTTTTCAAAGAAGCTGGACAAGAATAAGACGATAGGTCTCTGGGAGGCTGTAAATTTCATCAATAACGAATCTCCTGATACGGTATCGCCGGAGTTTCGTAAAGACTTAGAATGGATAAAGCGACTCAGGAACGAGATAGAACATCACAAGTTCGCGATGGATGTCCCACAGGGGCGAACTACAATTGGTCGGTTGTTCCGGTCTGTGATGGAGTTTCTTGAAAACTATACAGAGATAGAAATAGAAGAGCATATTCCAAAGTATGCAAAGGAAACATTCAAGATTCTTTCTGATGAGTATGAGTTTTCGGTCCGCGACGCTATCAGACAGGCCGAGAACGTGGAAGAAAATAACCCTATTGACTACTCCAATGACCCTTATGCGGCTCCGAACCGTCTTGAATGCCCAGAGTGCGGTCACCCAACGCTGATCGTAAACGAAGACTCTGTAACAGGGTATCGTTGCACTTTTTGTCAAAACGAAGAGAGCGATGAGCTACCCGCAAGCTGCGACATTTGTGGCACTGACACTACAATTGGAGATTTGGTCTACTGGGAAAACGAAATGGGGCAAATGGAGGGGCGTTGCTATTATTGCTCAGGACGTCACCATGCTGAAAAGGATGATTAGTCTTGATCAGATTCGCAACTAGGACGACCTTTTATTCTCTACAAAAAGGCAAGTTGAATCGCCACTGATTTGCTAGACACCTCATAGCCATAGATAATGGCATAAAAGAGGTGCTTATGAGTAACAACCGATACCCTGAAGAATTTAAAATCGAAGCTGTCCGCCAAATTACCGATAAAGGCTATTCTGTTGCTGACGTTTCAAGACGGCTCGATGTTTCCGTTCATAGTTTGTACGCCTGGGTTAAAAAGTATGGCTCAGAAGCGGAAAAGCACGAAGCTAAAAATGAAGAGCAGGCTGAGCTGAAACGCTTGAGAAAAGAGCTGCAACGTGTCACTGAAGAGCGTGACATATTAAAAAAAGCCGCGGCGTACTTCGCGAAGCAGTCCGACTAAGGTACGCCTTTATTAAGCATCACAAGGACTGTTGGCCGATACGAAGGTTATGCCGCTTACTGGACGTCCATCCGAGTGGTTATTATGCGTGGCTCAAAGAGCCTTGCTCGCGTCGACAAAAGCGCGATGCTCGTCAAACGGGTCTTATTAAGCAATTCTGGCTGGAGTCTGGTGGCGTCTACGGTTATCGAAAAATCCACAGTGACCTGCGCGAATATGGTGAGCGGATTGGTATCAATCGAGTTCACCGGTTGATGAAACTCAGTCAGCTTAAGGCTCAGGTTGGTTACCGTAAGCCGCGTCAGCGTGGTGGTGTCTCTCATATCGTTACGCCCAACAAGTTAAACCGGGAGTTCAATACTGAGCAGCCCAATCAAGCTTGGGTCACCGATGTCACCTACATTAAAACTCATGAAGGCTGGCTCTACTTAGCGGTGGTTGTTGACCTGTTCTCGCGACGGGTCATTGGCTGGTCAATGCAACAACGTATGACAAAAGAGTTAGTTCTTGATGCGCTACTTATGGCGATATGGCGACGAAAGCCTAAACAAAAAGTTGTGGTGCACTCTGATCAAGGCAGCCAATACACAAGCCATGACTGGAGCTCATTCCTAAAGAGCAACAACCTGGAAGGCAGCATGAGTCGTCGTGGTAACTGTCATGATAATGCGGTTGCTGAGAGCTTTTTCCAGCTACTTAAAAGAGAGCGTATTAAGCGGAAAATATATTCAAACCGAGCCGAAGCTCGACGAGATGTATTTGACTACATTGAGATGTTTTACAACTCAAAACGCCGGCACAGTTCCAATGATCAGTTATCACCGGTAGAGTATGAAAAACGTTTTGAAAAAACGGCTACTGAGTGTCTAGTGAACTAGTGGCGATTCATTCATAACGAGAGCCGGGTCCCAAAGCTTGCGATGCTGCAGTCCCGTGTAACGGTCGTATATCTTTGCTGTAGTCTTTCTTCGATATCCTTTTTTGCAGCGCTTCCGTTTGATTATATTCTCGTTTATAGAAATGACGCAGCTGCCATAAGCTTGGTAGATTTTCCTCAGCAACATCCGGAAAGTAGTTGTGATACATGGTTTCTAAGCGACGATGTGCATAGGGAAATGAATGCCCCTTGTCGCTTAAAATATACTTATCAATCGCTATCCGAAATAACCGCTCAGTTTGTTCATCAACAATTGCACCCGTACCTGGTGAATACTTACGCGGGCGGCCTAATTTTTTTTCTTTGGCAACACGCTTTTTGCCCTTGCCACCAGAATTCTTGTAGTCAGGCAGTAAGGCATTAGGTATTTGTCCCCGTTGCCAGTATCTCCGCGCTAGTCGGTAAACCGTCTGCTTTGTCGTACCAAACTCACTAACAATTTTATCAACTACCGGTCCTCGCCTTTTCGGATTATAAAAATCAGTTAGTTCAATCAAAGGCCTCAACACCGAAAAATTCTTATCCCGTTTATCACGGGCAACGGTTCCCTCGCCCGGAGATTCATATGCAAGGTAGTTATACGGGTCGTCTATACGCTCAAGAGCGTCATCATCAATTGCCTTATAAATTTCGCCTGTAAGAATTAACTCGGGCAGAGCTTTTTCATCGTCCAGACTTATCCAGACGAGTTGTTCATCAAGACTTTCAAGAATGCGAAAGCGCTCATCGTGAAACTTAATTACTTCATTGATTCGAAACACGATATGCCTCCTTGATAAAACCCAAGTCAGAGGCACGCAAATCACCCACCTTTAACTTCGTGATGGAAGTAAAAATATCAAATTCAAAGTAACGCTTAGCTAAAAGACGCCGAACCTCATACAACGACTCGCCGGCATTCAGGCCATAACTGGTATCGAGTTTCTTACACAGTGAAATGATGGTTTGATTGGGGTTTCGGTGTTTTTCAACCGAGTTGTCCAAAAAACCTGTTTTAAGCAACCGCAGTATTACGCTTAATTTCCTCGACGTTGGAGGGATTCAGCGCAACGTCACC